>CAJZEA010000012.1:0-18369 GCA_915066515.1 uncultured Neisseria sp.
TAATCGCAATCACCTTGTCGCCGCGGCGGTTCACAATGTCCGCCAGCAATTCGATATCGCCCAACACGCGCCCGCCATTTTGCTTGAACGCCTCGATATCCGGCTGACGCTCGCTGATGCCGGGGCTGAGCGCCAGAATATCAAAACCGTTGTCCAGCGTATCTTTCAGACGACCCGTGTAAAACACCAGCCCGTCAAACATCTTACCGATTTGCGACACGCGCTCTGGTTTCAGCTCCGCATCATAAGCAGCAACCTCCGCGCCGTTTTTGCGCAGGTAGGCAATCATGGAAATACCCGTACCGCCGAGTCCGGCGACGAGGATTTTTTTGTTTTGGAAAGTCATTTTGGTTTTGTCCTAAGTTTTTTCAGACGGTATTTAAATAAGGATTCAATATCCTTTCTGATTCAATTCTCGGTAAGCATCGCAACCTAGCTTTATTCCGTTATCACAAGCCTTACCAACCCACTCTTTGGCAATCACTAGATTTTGCCGAGCTCCTTTTCCATTAGCATACATTAGACCTAAGTTGTATTGAGCTTTGGCATTCTCTTGTTCTGCCGCCTTGCGATACCAATACACTGCCTGTACATAATCTTGACGGACTCCTTGCCCTTTTCCATACATCACACCCAAATTTAATTGGGCTTCTGCAAACCCTTGTTCTGCCGCCTTACGATACCACTGCACTGCCTGTTTATCATCTTTACGAACTCCTTGCCCTTGAGCATACATCCAACCCAAATTAAATTGGGCAGCAGCATACCCTTGTTCCGCAGCCTTGCGATACCAATGCACTGCCTGTGCATAATCTTGACGGACTCCTTGCCCTCCCGCATACATCACACCCAAATTTGATTGAGCTTCTGCAAGCCCTTGTTCTGCCGCCTTACGATACCACTGCTCTGCTTGTACATAGTCTTGACGGACCCCTTGCCCTTTTTCATACATCCCACCCAAATTATATTGGGCTTGTGCATCCCCTTGTTCTGCAGCCTTGCGATACCACTGCACCGCCTGTGCATAGTCTTGACGGACTCCTCGCCCTCTGTCATACATCACACCCAAATTATATTGGGCAGCAGCATATCCTTGTTCCGCAGCCTTGAGAAACCACTGCACCGCCTGTGCATAGTCTTGACGGACTCCTCGCCCACTGTGATACATCACACCCAAACTATATTGGGCTTCGGCAACCCCTTGTTCTGCTGCCTTGCGATACCACTGCACGGCCTGTGTATCATCTTGACGAATTCCTTTCCCATTGTCATACATCCAACCCAAATTAGATTGAGCTCGGGCATCCCCTTGCTCTGCAGCCTTGCGATACCACTGCACGGCCTGCACAGGGTCTTGACGGACTCCTTGTCCATTGGCGTACATCCAACCTAAATTAAATTGGGCTTGTGCATTTCCTTTCTTCGCAGCTTGAAGCGTTTCCTGAAAATCCGGCACATCATACGCCCAAACTGCCTGCCCTATGCCTAAAGCCAGCAAGGCAAGCATCATTTTTTTCAGTAAGGTGTTCATCTTAAAATCCTGTTTTTATTCAGAAGGCTTTTGGGTTTGTCTATGTGTTTCAGACGACATTTGGGAAAGGTTTCATTATCCTACTTAATCCAATGTACGGTAAGCATCACAACTTTGTTGTTCTCCATTAGCACAAGCCTTATTAAACCATCCTTTAGCAGCTATTTTATTTTGACGGACACCTTGCCCTTCTAGATACATCACACCTAAATTGTATTGTGCAACGATATTCCCCTGTTCTGCCGCTTTAAGATACCATTTGACCGCTTCAACATAGTCTTGGCGAACACCTTGTCCATTGGTATATTTCGTTCCTAAATTATTTTGAGCTTCGGCAACCCCATGTTCCGCCGCTTTGCGGAACCATTTGACCGCTTCAACATGGTTTTTTTGGACGCCTTGTCCTTTTTCATACATCAAACCTAAATTGTTTTGGGATGAAGCATTTCCCCGTTCCGCCGCTTTACGAAACCATTTAACTGCTTCTGCATAGTCCTGGCGGTGACCTTGTCCGTAAGAATATATCAAACCCAAATTGTTTTGAGCCGAAGTATTACCCTGCTCCGCTGCTTTCCGATACCATTTGACTGCCTCAACATAGTCTTGGCGAACACCTTGTCCTAAATAATACATTGACCCAAATTCAAATTGGGCTTCAACATTTCCTCGCTCTGCGGCCTTACGAAGCCACTGCGCTGCCTGTACATAATCTTGACGAACACCTTGCCCTTGAAGGTACATCACACCCAAATTATATTGTGCAGCGGCATTTCCTTGCTCCGCAGCTTGAAGCATTTCCTTAAAATACGACACATCATCCGCCCAAACCGCTTGCCCTATGCCTAAAGCCAGCAAGGCAAGCATCATTTTTTTCAATAAGTTGTTCATATTAACATCCTGTTTTATTCAGAGTATTTTTTGGTTTGTCTATGTGTTTCAGACGACCTTTGGGAAAGGTTTAATGTCCTTCGTTATTCAACTTTCGGTAGTCATTGCAACCATCTTGGAATCCATTATCACAAGCCTTCTTGTACCACTCTTTGGCTATTACCGAATTTTGGCGAACGCCTCTACCCGTGTAATACATCCAACCTAGACCACTTTGTGCCTCGGCAACTCCGTGCCGTGCAGCTTTATGCCATAACTGCAATGTTTGAACATAATCTTGGCGGACGCCTCGTCCTTTGGCATACATCAAGCCCAAACTATATTGAGCATTTGCATCACCTTGTTCTACCGCTCTGCGAAACCACTGTACCGCCTGAGCGTCATCTTGCCGAACACCTTGCCCTTCGACATACATCCCACCCAAATTATATTGGGCTTCTGCATTCCCCTGCTCTGCTGCTTTACGATACCACTTCACCGCCTGAACGTAATCTTTACGTACACCTTTCCCATCCTTGTACATTACGCCTAAATTATTTTGCGCATCCTTATATCCCTGCCCCGCTGCTTTGCGATACCACTGCAATGCCTGTTTATAGTCTTGACGTACACCTCGTCCTTCGTAATACATCAAGCCCAAATTATATTGGGCTGCATCAACCCCTTGTTCTACCGCTTTACGAAACCACTGCACAGCCTGATTGTCATCTTGACGTATACCTTTCCCGTCCTTGTACATCGCACCTAAATTATTTTGGGCTTCCGCATACCCTTGATCGGCGGCCTTCCGATACCATCGGACCGCCTCTACATAGTCTTGGCGAACGCCTCGTCCTTCGGTATACATTACAGCCAAATTATATCGGGCTTCTGCAAGCCCCAACTCCGCGGCCTTACGATACCATTTCACCGCCTCTGCATCATCTTGGCGAACACCTTGCCCTTCGGCATACATCACACCCAAATTATATTGGGCTTCTGCATATCCCTGTTCCGCTGCCTTGCGATACCATCGCACTGCCTCTGCATAATCTTGACGAATGCCTTTTCCTTGTTCGTACATCACGCCTAAAGAAAATTGAGCACCTGCATCGCCAGCCTCCGCCATTCGCAGCATTTCCTTTTGCACCACCCCTCCTACATTCAGCGTATCATCCGCCCAAGCTGCCTGCCCTATGCTTAAAGCCAGTAAGGTAAGCATCATGTTTTTCAATAAGGTGTTCATCTCAAATCCTGTTTTTATTCAGAAGGTTTCTTGGTTTATCTATGTGTTTCAGACGACCTTTAGGAAAGGTTTAATGTCCTTCGTTATTCAACTGTCGGTAGTCATTGCAACCATCTTGGAATCCATTATCACAAGCCTTCTTGTGCCATTCTTTGGCAACTTTTCGATTTTTGGGGACGCCTTGCCCTTCTTCATACATCTCACCCAACCTATTTTGAGCCGGTGAGAACCCGCCTTCTGCTGCCTTGAGATACCATCGCAACGCCTCTGTATAGTTTTGGTGTACGCCTTTTCCTTCATAATACATCTCACCCAAATTATGTTGGGCTGCTGCAAACCCCTGTTCTGCTGCCTTGCGATACCACCTCAACGCTTCTGGATAGTCTTGGCGAACACCTTGCCCTTCACTATATGCCACACCCAAATTATTTTGGGCAACTACATACCCCCGTTCTGCTGCCTTGCGATACCACCGCACTGCCTCTGCAGAGTCTTGACGAACACCCTGTCCTTCGTCATATAGCGCGCCCAAATTATTTTGAGCGTCTACATCGCCCTGTTCCGCTGCCTTGCGATACCATTGCGCTGCCTCTTCATAGTTTTGACGGACGCCCCGTCCATTGGCATACATCACACCCAAATGATACTGGGCATTTGCATCTCCCTGCGCTGCAGCCTTGCTATACCATCGCGCCGCCTCTTCATAATTTTGACGGACACCTTGTCCTTGTTCATACATCAACCCCAGATTTTTTTGAGCATTTACACTCCCCTTCTCTGCCGCCTTCTGAAACCACTTCGTTGCTTCTACGTAGTTTTTAAGAGCACCATACATCATGCCCAGATTATTTTGGGCGGGGAGATAACCTTTATCTGCTGCAGAGCGGCACCATTCCATTGCCTTTTCATGGTCTTGATTAACACCTTGTCCTACGTAATACATCATACACAAATTATATTGGGCTTCTGCCTGTCCCTGTTCTGCCGCTTTGCGATACCATCGCACCGCCTCTTGATCACTCTGACGAACGCCTATCCCTCTCAAATACATCGAACCCAAAATAACTTGAACCTCTGCCTCTCCCGCTTCCGCCCTTTGCACTATTTTCTTTAAATTCGGTACATCATCCGCCCAAGCTGCCTGCCCTATACCCAAAGCCAGCAAAGCAACCATCATTTTTTTCAACCATGTGTTCATTTCAAACTTCCCTGATGTATGTTCCATAAAAAATCACGACTTTTTCAGACGACGGCTGAGGTCGTCTGAAAATGCCGTGATTCTATCCTTACTGTATTTAAAATGCTATTTTGCTACTTTAGCTGACTGTTACCAGCAGAAATATCGTATTGGGATTCTCCGCCATTGATTGAGTACAAACGGCTGCCACTTTACAGCAGCAGCCTTTTTATCAAACAGGGAAAACGGGAAGGGATTCGTCTTTTTCAGACGACCTCAAGCCGGGAAGGTTGGGAAATAACCGTCCACACCGTATTGCTTTAAGACGTTTTTCAGCTCGGGAATGCGGATTGCGGGATCGACCGCCATCGGCGGCATGGGCGGGTCTACGCCTTCTTCGTTTTGGTTGCGCATCCAGTCTGCCATCGCAAAAATGCGGATAAGGACGGGTTCGGCGAGGTCTTTGCTGATTTCCAGTTCGTTCATGGCTTGGGCGAAGCAGGCGATCCATTCGTCGCGCACCTGCATATTCACGGCAAAGGGCATGTGCCGCGCCCGCAGCATGGGATGGCCGTATTTCTGCTCGAACAAGGGCGGGCCGCCGAGCCAGCCGCTGAAAAATTCGTAGAGTTTTTCGCGAATCAGTGTCATGTCTTCGCCGTGCATCTGGCGCAGGGCACGGTATTGCGGCTCGAGTTCCATCAAGTCGTAAAAGCGGTCGGTCAGGTTGCGTACGCCTGCCGCGCCGCCGAATGCGTGATACATAGTATTCTTTCTTTAAAGGTCGTCTGAAACGGGGATTTTAATAGACTGCGCCGATTGTGTCATAGGGGAAAAGAGAGGTCGTCTGAAAACCTGTTCCGTTTTCAGACGACCTTAAATTTTTGGGCGGAGAACCGATTTTCAGATGCCGGATAACGGCAATCGCAAATCGACTTAGCCGCGATGTTCCCATACGTTCGCCCGCTCGACTTCTTTCCATGCTTCGAGAATCAGGCTGCCGTCGTTGTCTTTCAAGAGCGTCGCGTCGGAAAGCATACGCCGCCAAGTGCGGGCGTTTTTCAGACCGTACATCAGCCCGAGGCTGTGGCGGACGATGTGGCGCAAGATTGTGCCGCGTCCGGCTTGGATTTGGGTTTGGCTGTATGTGTAGAGGCGCTGCACCAAATCGGCGTATTCAATCGGGCTGCGGGTGTCGCCGTAAAACAGCCTGTCCCATTCGTGCATGACCATCGGGTTGTGGTATGCCTCGCGTCCGACCATTACGCCGTCAACGTGTTGCAGGTGTCCGGCGATTGCTTCGTTGGTGGTGATGCCGCCGTTGATGATGATTTCCAGATCGGGAAACTCTTGCTTGAGGCGGTAAACGTAATCGTATTTCAACGGTGGAACGTCGCGGTTTTCTTTCGGCGAAAGCCCGTCCAGCCATGCATTGCGGGCGTGGACGATGAAGGTTTTGCAGGCGGTTTTGTCGCGCAGCGTGCCGACGAAATCGGCGACGGTTTGGTATTCGGTCTGCCTGTCGACGCCGATGCGGTGTTTGACGGTAACGGGGATGCCGACCGCGTCCTGCATGGCGTTGAGGCAGTCGGCAACCAGCATGACTTCGTTCATCAGACACGCGCCGAACGAGCCTTTCTGTACGCGCGGGCTGGGGCATCCGCAGTTGAGGTTGACCTCGTTGTAGCCGTATTCTTCGGCGGCTTTGGCTGCTTTCGCCAAATCGGACGGGTCGCTGCCGCCCAGTTGCAGGGCGACGGGCTGCTCGCCTTCGTTGAACATCAAAAAGCGGTCTTTGTCGCCATAAACGATGGCGCCGGAATTGACCATTTCGCTGTAAAGCCATGTGTTGCGGGTAATCTGGCGGGCGAGGTAACGGTAGTGTCTGTCCGTCCAGTCGAGCATGGGGGCAACGGAAAGGCGGCGGGGCGGGAGGGAGGCTTGAGTCATGTGTTTCATGTATCTGATTATTTTGAGGCGGCATTATATCAGACGGACTGTGTCGAAAATCGGCTTGGAGGTCGTCTGAAACGGCAAAACCTGCTCTTAAAGCAGGTTTTGTATGCTCAAAGGCAGATTATTCGGCACAATCTTTCAGCGTATCTTTATAAGTATAAAGGTACGACGCGCCGACAAACGATGCGCCGCCTAAGACATTGCCTAAAAACACGGGAATCATGTTGAAGAAAAACTGCCCCCATGTAATATCTGCGCCCGCCAAAATACCGGCGGGGATGACGAACATATTGGCGACAAGGTGTTGGAAGCCGTTTAACACGAAAATCATCACGGGAAACCAAATCGCCAACATCCGCCCTGCCGTATGCTTGGCAGCAAAGTGCAGCCATGCGCCCATACACACCATCCAGTTACACGCGACCGCCGAGACGAAAGCCCTGCCGAAATCCATATGGACTTTGGCTTCCGCCACCGCAATCGTTTTTTCCGCCACGCTGCCTTCGGTCATGCCGACGTAGTGTCCGAGGAAAAACGCCATCGCCAGCGTTCCCGCCAAATTGCCCAGACACACGACGACCCAGTTGCGCAGCAGCATTTTTGTGGAAATCCGCCCCGCCAAACGCCCCAAAGACATAATCATCATATTGCTTGTTACCAGCTCGCCGCCGCCGAGCAAGATGCAGATCAAGGCGATGGGGAACATTGCCGCGCCGAGTAAAGTCGCCAAGCCGCCCCATTCGTGGGGAATGCCGCTGACCACTTTCAAATAGGCAAGATAACCGAAGCCGATGTATCCGCCCGCCAAAACGCTCAAAACCGCCAGCGTAGGAATGCTGGATTGTGCCTTGGCACAGCTTTTATCGAGGACGACTTGTAAAATTTCCTGTGGGTATAAATCGCGCGAAGCCATGATTTTCCTTAAAGTGGATTGAGGTGGGAACGCCGTTTCTTAAGACGGCAAAACTGTCGCGGTAGGGCAGTGTCGGGGGATGCCGGTGTACGGTCTTATCGGATAAAAAACAATAGTGTATTAAACCTAAAATGCGGTCGCGCCGCCTTGCTTTGGCTCAAAAGAAAGATTATTACATCCAGCGGACAGGTCAGTTTGCGAAGTGGCGGCTTCAAACAAAAGGTCGTCTGAAAACCTTGATGTTTTCAGACGACCTTTTCATCACAACAAATACGGCATGACACTGGCTGCCGCTCAATCAATCCGTATGTATTCCACCGACAAAATTTCAATCTCTTCACGCCCTTCCGGCGTATTCAAGACGACTTCGTCCCCTTCCCTCGCTTTAATCAAACAACGCGCCAACGGGGAAATCCAAGAAATTTTGTTTTGCGCGGTATCGATTTCATCGACGCCGACGATTTTGACGGTTTGTTCGCGCCCGTCGCCGCGTAATAATCCGACGGTCGCACCGAAAAACACTTGGTCGGTCGCTTCGCGCAATTCGGGATCGACGACAACGGCGGCTTCCAAACGCTTGGTCAGGAATCGGATGCGGCGGTCGATTTCGCGCATACGGCGTTTGCCGTAAAGATAGTCGCCGTTTTCGCTGCGGTCGCCGTTGCTTGCCGCCCAGTTGACGATTTGGACGATTTCGGGACGCTCTTTATTGACCAGTTGATACAGCTCGTCTTTCAACGCCTGCCAACCGACGGGCGTGATGTAGTTTTTGGTTTCGGTACTCATAATCTTGCCGTTAAAAATAATATAGTGGATTAAATTTAAACCGGTACGGCGTTGCCTCGCCTTAGCTCAAAGAGAACGATTCTCTAAGGTGCTGAAGCACCAAGTGAATCGGTTCCGTACTATCTGTACTGTCTGCGGCTTCATCGCCTTGTCCTGATTCAAATTTAATCCACTATACAAAGGTCGTCTGAAACATGACCCCGTTTCAGACGACCTTTTGCCTTAATCGTTCAAACCGGTTTTATTCTTCGTCGCCCGCATCGCTGATGCTGATGCTGTGTTCCATCCTGCTCGGGTGGACTTTCAAGCCGCCGCAGCCGGATTTCTCGGCGGACAGGCGGTCAAGATAGGCTTGGTCGATGTCGCCAGTTTGATAGATGCCGTTGAAACAGGACGAATCGAAGGATTCGATTTGCGGATTGAGTGCTTTGACGACGGCTTCCAAATCGCTCAAATTTTGGAAAACGATGCCGTCCGCGCCGATTTCGGCGGCAATTTCCGCCGCGCTGCGCCCGTTGGCAATCAATTCTTCACGCGTGGGCATATCGATGCCGTACACATTGGGATAGCGTACTTCGGGAGCGGCGGAGGCGATATAGACTTTGCGCGCGCCCGCTGCGCGTACCATTTCGACGATTTCGCGGCTGGTCGTCCCGCGCACGATGGAGTCGTCCACCAGCAACACGCTTTTGCCTTCAAACTCGGTTTCCATCGGGCTGAGTTTCTGGCGCACGGATTTTTTGCGCGTCGCCTGACCGGGCATGATAAAGGTGCGGCCGATATAGCGGTTTTTAATCAAACCTTCGCGGTAAGGCTTTTTGAGGTGGACGGCAAGTTCCATCGCGCTGGGACGGCTGGTGTCGGGAATGGGCATCACGACGTCGATGTCGTCCACAGGCAGCTCGCGTTTGATTTTTTCCGCTAAGGACACGCCCATGTCCAAACGCGATTGGTAAACCGATACGCCGTCGATCACGGAGTCGGGGCGGGCAAAATAGACGTATTCGAAGAGGCAGGGGCTGAGTTTGGCGCGGTCGCTGCACTGACGGGCAATCAGTGTGCCGTCAAAGCCGACAAATACTGCTTCGCCCGGCTGGATATCGCGTTCCAAATCGTAGGCAAGCGCATTGAAGGCAACGGATTCAGAGGCGACGGCATAGGATTTTCTGCCGGCCTCGTCGGTTTGCGAACCCAACACCAGCGGGCGGATGCCGTAAGGATCGCGGAAAGCGAGCATGCCGTAGCCCGCAATCATGGCAACCACGCCGTATGCGCCGCGCACTAGGCGGTGGACTTCGGCAACGGCGTTGAAAATATTGTCGATATTGAGCCGGTGGGGATTGGCGTTTTTAGAGACTTCGCGGCGCAATTCGTGCGCGAATACGTTGAGTAAAACTTCGGAATCGGAGCTGGTGTTGACGTGGCGCAGGTGTTTGTTGCACACGTTTTCATACAGTTCGGCGGTATTGGTGAGGTTGCCGTTGTGTGCCAACACGATGCCGAAAGGCGAGCTGACGTAGAAAGGCTGCGCCTCCGCGCTGCTGCCCGCGTTGCCCGCCGTAGGATAACGGACATGGGCGATGCCCGCGTTGCCGATCAAATCGCGCATATTGCGTGTGCGGAACACTTCGCGCACCATGCCTTTGCCTTTGTGCATATGGAACGTGCTGCCTTCCGCCGTCACAATGCCCGCCGCATCCTGCCCCCTGTGCTGCAACATCTGCAAACCGTCGTACAGAAGCTGGTTTACCGGCTCATGGCTGACCAAACCTAATACACCGCACATATCGTCTTCTCCGAATTCGAGGTTAACTTGGAAAACAGAATTATAGAATAAATCGGACAAAGTTGCCCAAATTGTTGACAATCATTCGCCCATTCAGTTTGAAATCAGATACCGACCATGACTGATTGATGAATCAGTCCGACAAAACAAGACATCGGAAACACAATCCGACTTCATCATAAAATACGTCTATTTCACCGCCTTATTATCAATCCGCCCACGCCTCTACCGGAGATTCAGACTATAAGCAGCGCGTTCGGCAAATATAGCTGCCGAACTTTTAACTCATGAAAAAACCGGTTTCAGACGACCTTCGATGTCATCGGGGTCGTCTGAAACCGGTGGATTTACGATTCCGCCTTATCTTCCGCCTTGTCCTTCTGACCGGGCAGATAAGGCATGATGACTTCAGACAATGATTGGAAATAAGGAATGCTGTACGAGCTTTGCCAATCTTCCGTTTCCGGCAAATCGGTGTGGGCGCAGACCATGACCGCCAAAGTCACCAGCAACACGCCTTTGGCTGCGCCGAACACGCCGCCCAATACTCTGTTGACGCTGCCCAAGCCCATCGATGACGCTGCATTGGTCAGTATGGTGCGTAAAAACTGCTGTAAAAAACGCGCCAAAAAGAAAATCACGACAAACGAGATGGCAACGCCCAAGGCGCGCGGTTGAATCGATTTAAACGCCACTTCCGAAAACGGCACGGCAAACGTTTTAGCCAACAAAAAGGAAATCACCCACGCAAACAGCGAACCCGCTTCGGCAATGACGCCGCGTATCATCGACATCACGATACACGCCGCAATCACGCCGAAGGCGAGTATGTCGGCTAACGGAATATCATTCATTGGTTACCTGTCCGGCAATGCCGTGTACGCGCAGTTTGTTCAAGTCGCGTTCGGCGTCGTAGGCGTTTTTGTATGCGCCTGATTTGACACGGTAAACCTTGCCTTTATCCGTCATCACTTCGGTAATGGTTGAGTCGATACCTGCCGCTTTCATTTTGCGTTGCAGGCTCAAGGCGCGTTCTTTTTCAGCATAACCTGCCTGAATGGCGGCTTTTTTACCTGATTTGACTTCGGCGGTTTTGGTTTTTGCCTTTTCAGACGACCTTTCGGCAGTAGCGGTTTTCTCTGCCTTGGCCGTCTGCTCGGCTTTGGCTTTGGCAACTTTCGCTTCGGCTTCCCTTACTGCGGAAGCTTTTTTGCCGGCTGTTTCGATTTTTTCATATTTGGAGGCATCTACCCGAATTCTTTCTTTAGGTTCGGATGCGGATGCTGTGACGGTTTCTTTGGCTTTTTCCGCTGCCGTTTTGTGTTTCGCCGCCGCTTCTTCTTTGGCTTTTAATGCCTTACGTTCGGCAACGGCTTTCTCGGCTTTTTCCAACTGTGCCAGCTTGTTGCGTTCAGCTGCGGCGGCACGTTCCGCCTTCTCGGCTTTGGCAGCTTGAAGCGCACGTTTACGCGCCGCGGCATTGGCTTCGCGTTCCGCTGCTTCTTGGGCTTGAAGCTGCTGCGCTTTACGCTGCTCTTCACGGTTACGGCGGCGCTCTTCCGCGCGGCGCTCGGCTGCTTCGCGTTTGGCGGCTTCGGCTTTTTGGATTTTCTCAGACTCTTCCAAACCTTTGATGTCGCTGTCTGACAAGGTATCGTTAATCAACACCAAAGGCGGGCCTACATCTTCGGGCGCGGCTGGTGGTGCATCAGGTTGCGGCTCGGCTTGCGCAGTTTGCTCCGGCGCAGTGGTTTCCTGCGGTTTGTCCGCTACTTCGGCATCGGCATTTTTGGCCGCTTCCGCCGCTGCTTCCAAATCTTCTTTGGTAGAGGGTTCCAACACAGTCGCATCCGCCAAGTTGGCAGGTTCTGCGTTGGCATTATTCTGTTGGATGGTTGTAGTTTGGGCGTTTTCTTCTGGCTTGTTTTCCGGTCCGGTGGACAGGGCGACGCCCAATAAAACGGTCGATGCCGCCACCAACCCCGATGCCATAACCAAGCGGCGGCGGTTGCGGCGTTTGAGCTGTTCGTAACCGGTCAGAACTTCATTTTGCTTATTGTCAGACATGGAGATTTCCTTTTACAACGCCGCCATCACGTCGGCAACGGTATGAAATGAGCCGAAAACAACGATTCTATCATTTTCGCCCGCCTTAGCCAAAGCTGCGCGGTACGCCTCGCGAACGGAGGTAAAAGTTTGTATATTTTCGATATTTTGTGCTTCCAGTTTCGCCTGCAAGGCTTCCGCCGTCATGCCGCGCGGCACGTTCAAAGGCGCGATATACCACTCGTCAAACTGGTCTTTAACGATTTCCAACACGCCGTCTATGTCTTTGTCGGACAGCATGCTGAACACGGCGGTGCGTTTTTGCGCAAACGCCAAATTAATCAGGCTGCGGCGTAAGGCGCGGGCAGCGTGGGGATTGTGTCCGACATCCAAAACGGTCAGCGGGCGGCCGGGCAGGACTTGGAAGCGTCCGGGATTTTCAACCAGCAGCAATCCGCGTTTGATGGCGCCGATGTCCACCGGCAATTTTTCGTTCAAACATTCCAACACGGTCAATGCGCAGGCTGCGTTGGAAAGCTGGTATGCGCCGCGCAATGCGGGGAACGGCAGGGAATTACGGTTGCGCGCGGGGTCGTCTGAATGCTGCGGGTGAAAGCGGTAGTTCCATTGGATGTTTTCCAATGAGGCGAAATCGAAATCGCGCTGCACCATCAGCAGTTTCGCGCCTATGGCTTCGGCGTGTGCGACCAACGATTCGGGCGCGGGGTTTTGCCCGCAGATTGCGGGTTTGCCGCTGCGGAACACGCCTGCTTTTTCAAAACCGACCTGTTCGACCGTATCGCCCAAAAACGCCTGATGGTCCAAATCCACGCTGGTGACCACCGCGCAATCGCAGTCGAACACATTGACTGCGTCCAAACGTCCGCCCAAGCCGACTTCCAATATCATTACATCGACTTGTTCGCGAATGAAGATATCGACCGCCGCCAAGGCATTGAATTCAAAATAGGTTAGCGATATTTCGCCGCGTGCCGCTTCGATGCGCTCGAAGGAAGCGGTGATGAGGTCGTCTGAAACCGGTTCGGCGTTGACGGCGATGCGTTCGTTGTAACGCAATAAATGCGGGCTGGTCAGCGTACCGACTTTGAAGCCTGCCTGTTTGTAAATCTGTGTCAGGTAGGCGCAGACCGAACCTTTACCGTTTGTTCCCGCGACAACGACGACGGGGCATTGCGGCTCGAGCTTCATTCGTTTTTTCACTTCACCCGTGCGTTCCAAGCCCATGTCGATTAAGCCGCCGCTGTGGGCGGTTTCCAAATACGAGAGCCAGTCTTGTAATGTTTCCATGTGTGTTTCGTTTTTCAAAAGGTCGTCTGAAACCGTCGTTTCGGAATAATTTGGACGGTTACTGCTGCTTGCGTGGATTATTTTTATATTGGGTTTAATTTGTATAGGACAAGACGAGAAACCGCCTTGCTGAGATTAAATCGGATTCGCGTCATCCTGAGCCTGACACCAGCGCGCCCAAACTTTCAGACGACGGTAAGATTCCTTATCCGCCATATCGGGCGTGACGCATTGCCGTATCGTATTGCCGTCGGCGTTCCACTGCAAAAACAAAGCGTAAGAAGTCAGCATCGTCGCGCCGTCCAACACCGCGCCCTGCCCTTCTCCGTCTCCGCAAAATACGGAAGCACGCGCATGGCGGTCAATGGCGATTTTCTTTACCGCACCCGCCGTCCGCAAATTCACCACGCGCCAAGCGTGGACAAAACTGCCCGCCAACGCCGCCAGCCCGAACCACATCATCCAACCGTAAAACCATATCAGGCACACGGCCACTGCGGACAAATGCAACAAAACGGACAAGGCTTTTAAAGAACGGGACGGCTTCAAGGTCGTCTGAAAAGCGCGCATCGCCCTACATCATATTGTCGAACACGGGCGTAATGCTCAATTCCGCCTCTTCCATGTCCAAAACCATATCGTGGATTTCGGTATCGAAAAATTCCCAAAACGCCTTCAGGCTCATGTCTTGCGGCCACTTGCTTTTATCGATGTCCCAGCCTGCGAGTTCCGCCTCGAAAATCTGTTGGTAGTGTTCGTCAAAATAGGCAATCACGGCTTCCGGCTCGTCAAACTGCGGCACGAGGAATACGGAGCAGTTGGCACGGATTTGCTCGATGGTCAGGTCGGGCATATTTTCATCGGCGGATTTCAGCCATTCCAAAAAACGGGCGGTCGGCTTAAGCACGACGGCGGTACGGTCAACAAAATACATGGTTTTCCTTTGCTACGGCAAAATCGGAGATAGTCTCTTTACCGTCTATATCTATTCTAAAATAATCCATTTGCCATTTTTGTGTTTTCTGGGCTGTTTTATTTAAATTTGTGCACCAGGGTGGATAAAATCGCATGGACATCTTTCCTTTACAATCCTTTGTAGAGAGAATTTTTTTACTGATAGCCACCTCTTTGGGAATTATAAATAAACCGCAATGACAGCCGTCTATCACGACAATAATCAGTTCATCGCCCAAGTCCTCATCGGTATAAGGGATATTTTTGTTCTCTTGGTCTTTTTTCCAAAAGACTGTAAAGTAGCCTTCTTTTTTGGGTGTTTTCTTTGCCAAACGACATCTTTTATATTTTTGATCATACTTTGTCTTAATCAAAATGCTTTCATAGTCTTCATTCCATTTTTCCTTTATCAGATCAAAGTCACCATAATACCTATGAAGAATGTCTGTCATTTTCATTGTTTTATTGTCTTGTCTTTAGAGATGTCGGTTGCATTCACCAAAGGTCGTCTGAAAGCCCAAATCTGTCTTTCAGACGACCTTTTGGTAAACTGTTAATGCGTCATTACTTGCTGCAAGAACTGTTTGGCGCGTTCGTGTTTCGGATTGGTAAAAAACTCTTCAGGCGTTTCGTTTTCCAAAATCTGCCCTTTATCCACGAAAATAATGCGGTCGGCCACTTCGCGCGCAAAGCCCATTTCATGCGTAACACACATCATGGTCATGCCGCTTTCCGCCAAGTCCTGCATCACTTTCAACACCTCGCCGACCATTTCCGGGTCGAGCGCGGAAGTCGGTTCGTCAAACAGCATCACGCGCGGCTCCATCGCTAACCCGCGCGCAATCGCCACGCGCTGCTGCTGACCGCCGGAAAGCTGGCTGGGGAAAGCGTCTTTTTTATGCGCCAAACCCACGCGTTCCAACAGCTCCATCGCCTTTTCCTCAGCCTGTTCGCGGCTTTGTTTTTTCACCTTCATCGGCGACAGGATGATGTTTTCCAATACGGTCAGATGCGGATACAGATTGAAGCCTTGGAACACAAAACCCACTTCCTCACGCACCTTGTTCAAATCCGTCTGCGGATCGGCAACATTGATACCGTCCACCCAAATCTCGCCGCTCTCAATGCTTTCAAGCTGGTTGACGGTACGGATGAGCGTCGATTTGCCGCTGCCCGAAGGTCCGCAAACCACCACCACTTCACCCTGCTTCACTTCCAGATTGACGCCGTTGATGACGTGCAGGTCTTTGAAATGTTTATGTACGTTTTTGAATTTAATCATGTTATTTCCAGATATTTTCAGACGACCTTACGGACGAGATAATTGCTCAGCTCCACATATTTCTCCGGCGCGATATGTTCGGCGCGGTCTTGCGGGCTGATGCCGACTGCCTGCAAATCCTCGTCGCCGGCAAGCTCTTTCAGATTGTTGCGTATGGTTTTGCGGCGTTGATGGAAGGCGAGTTTCACCAGTTTGGCGAAATGCTCGAAATCGTCCGCCTTGCCGATGCGGTGTTTCACCGGAATCATACGCACTACTGCCGAATCCACTTTCGGCGCAGGGTCGAAGGATTCGGGCGGCACGTCAATCAGCAGCTCCATATCGAAAAAATATTGCAGCATTACGCCCAAGCGGCCGTAGTCGTTGCTTTTCGGCGCGGCAACCATGCGCTCGACCACTTCTTTTTGCAGCATAAAGTGCATATCGACGACATCGTCCGCCACTTCCGCCAACTTGAACAAAAGCGGCGTGGAAATATTGTACGGCAGGTTGCCGACGATTTTCTTTTTGCCCGCTATGCCGTTGAAATCAAACTGCAATACATCGCCTTCATGAATCACGAGCTTATCCGCAAACGGCAGCGTTTTCAGACGACGTACGATGTCGCGGTCGATTTCGATAACGTGCAGGCGGTTCAGCTTCTTCGCCAAAGGCTCGGTAATCGCCGCCAAGCCCGGCCCGATTTCAATCACCACATCATCCGCCTGCGGACGCACGGCGTTGACAATATCGGCAATAATCCGCGTGTCCTGCAAAAAATTCTGCCCGAAGCGTTTCCGGGCCTTATGTTCTTTCATCGCGTCTCTTCAAACTGTCGATCATTATAATAAGTGCGTATTGTAACTGAAAAACAAAGTCCTGTTCAGACCCGCAACCCAAGCAGCCGCCCTACGCCAATCGGGATTTCAAACCGTCCCGCAATGCAGTAATATCCCGTCCATCCTACAAAGCTCGTCTGAAAACCCGCAAGGAGCAATTTCATGCAGATGAATTGGAAAAATCTACTCTCCACACAACGTTTCCGCACGAAAAACGGCGAAATCATCCCGACCGTCACGCCTTCCACCCAAGAAGGAGCCGACGCTTTGCGCACCGACTTCCATATCGACTACGACCGCGTCGTGTTCTCCGGCGCATTCCGCAGATTGGGACGCAAAACCCAAGTCCACCCTCTAGCCGAACACGACCTGACCCACAACCGCCTCACACACAGCGTCGAAGTCGCCAGCGTCGGGCGCAGTATCGGTAACCGCGTCGGCGTGATGCTGCAGGCAGGCGGCTTTTTACCGGAAAACAATACGCCGAGCGATATCGGCGCCGTCGTCCAAGTCGCCTGCCTTGCGCACGACCTAGGCAACCCGCCGTTCGGACACACCGGAGAAGACGCATTGCGCGACTGGTTCCGCAATCCCAAAAACCAGCCGTTTTTACAGACATTAAACGACGCCGAACGCAACGACATCCAAACCTATGAAGGCAATGCCCACAGCCTGCGCATCACGGCAAGTTTGGAAATGTATCCCGACGCAGGCGGCATGCGCCTGACGTCCGCCGCCATAGGCGCACTGCTGAAATACCCTTGGACGACGCAACACCCCAACGGAAGAAAAAAATTCAATATTTACCAAACCGAATTACCCTTCATCCGCCGCGTTGCCGACGAATTGGGGCTGATTGAATCAGGCAAAGACTGCTGGGTACGCCATCCCCTTTCCTACCTGATGGAGGCAGCCGACGACATCTGCTACGCCCTCTTAGACTTGGAAGACGCGGTCGAACTGGATTTACTGAGCGACGCCGAAATCGAAAGCGTATTATCCGAACTCACTTTTGAAGAAAGCACTTGGCACGCGCAATCCAGCCGCCAGCGTTGCGCCATGTTGCGCGGCATCGCCATCGGCAAAGCGATAGAAGACGTCGCCCAAACCTTCATGATGCACCAATCCGACCTGCTAAACGGCAACTTCAAAGGCAAAGACTTATTAGCGTTGTGCAGCCCGCAAGTTCAAAACACCTTGGAAAAAGCGAAAGAACTTGCACGCACGCGCATTTTCCGCCACCGCACCAAACTCATGACCGAAATCGCCACTTTCCCGTGTCTCGGTTCCATTTTGGATTTATTGGTTCCCGCCGCATACGCCATGATTGCGCAAAAACAGGTCGATGTGCGCCAATCCCTCGCGCTTGATCTGTTAAAAAACCACGACCCCATCCAAGAAACCGACAGTCTGTATCGCGCCTACATGAAAATCTTAGATTTCGTTGGCGGTATGACAGACAACGCCGCCGCAAAAATGGCGCAAGATTTATCGGGAGTAGGCATTTTACGATAATTAATATCCTTTATTTTCATATTGTTATTTTATTATAAATATTTTTATCCAGAAAATACTGGACAGCCACCGACAGCTTGTATATTATTCGGTCTTCTTGATTCACGACGCAGCCGCGAAGTGATGAAAATGCACCCGTAGCTCAGTTGGATAGAGTATCTGGCTACGAACCAGAGGGTCGGGC
>CAJZEA010000013.1:0-17596 GCA_915066515.1 uncultured Neisseria sp.
TGTACTGTCTGCGGCTTCGTCGCCTTGTCCTGATTTAAAGTTAATCCACTATATTACACATCTGGTTTCAGACGACCTTTTTTGAAATGGAAAGTGTTTTGTAGAGAGTGTGTTCTGTGCTCGTTTGATTGAAGATAAAGATGGTTTTATCGCTTTATTGGGTGGATGCTAATCCGGCATGGCGGTTTTGTTATTAAGGGAAATCGGGGAATAGGGGTATTTAAAACAACCTTCCCGAATCCTTATATTGTAGCTGCTAAGGGTATTTTTACAGAAAAGAGTGAAGGTTTCAGACGACCCCTTATTCTTGAGCGAATGGAGAGCCTCCGGCTTTGTGTCTAACTATTCTCCAATCGGGAAGGTTAGGGTAGATTTGGGTATCTAGGAAGTCGAATTTATAGAAAATGCAGTTCATCTGCACTATGAAGGAAAAGAGGAATTGCTGAAAATGAGTGTATTGGATGTATTTAGGCTGTGTCTGATTTATATGTAAAAGGTCGTCTGAAAAGTAGGAATGCTTTTCAGACGACCTTTTTTACTGCCGGCATTATTGTGCTTTAGTCTCGGTTACAAAGCCGATTTTGGTAATACCTGCTTCGCGGGCAGCTTCGAGGGCTTTGTTGACATATTCGTATTCAACGGCCTTGTCTGCTGAAATGGCAACGATGGTATTGGCGTTTTTCTGCTTTTCAGTTTTCAGTCGGGAAGTGACCGTATTAATATCCGCTTTGGTTGCAGAATCACCATCGATGTAATAGTTGCCATTAACATCTATGGTCAGGCGCAGGGGGTCTTTAGGCTGCTTTTCCTTTTGTTTCGCTGCGTTTTCTGAAGCGGACGGCAGTTCCAAAGGAATCGAGTGGGTCAATACGGGCATGGTGATCATGAAAACAATCAACAGTACCAGCATCACGTCGACCAAAGGCGTAACGTTGATGTCTGACATCGGTGCATCATCGCCGGAATTCATAGAGCCGAATGCCATAATTTAGTCCTTTTGATTCAACAGGCGGACGTGTAAATCGTGTGCGAAAGCGTCCATATCTTGAGAGAGGGTTTTCTTACCGCGGTTAAGGAAGTTGTACGCCAAAACAGCAGGAATGGCGACAAACAAACCGATGGCGGTTGACACCAACGCCTCACCAATCGGACCGGCTACCGCGGCAATACTCATTTGACCGCTTTGACCGATATTGATTAAGGCATGGTAAATCCCCCAAACCGTACCGAACAAGCCGATAAACGGGGCAGTTGAACCGATGGATGCCAAAGCAGTCATGCCGTAATCGAACTGGCGCATGTTTTGTTCCATGCTGTTTCGGATTTGAATGACGAGGTATTCATTCAAAGGCAGCTCGGTAGTAAGTGTTTTCGCATTGCTTTGACGATAGCTTTGGTAGGCACGCAGGGATTCGTCCGCTACACGGCTCATTGGTGCATCAATATCTTTCACTTTTTGCACGGCTTCGGTAAGCGTAAAGGCATTAAGCATTTGCGTTTTAACGAGTGCGTTGGCGGTTTTGGCTTTTTTCAGTTTGATGGAGCGCAGGATAATCAGGCACCAAGTCACGATGCTCATCACTAACATCAACACGAATACACTGATCAGAACAAAATCGCCTGATTCGAATATTGTTTTTAAATCCATAATTTTTCCAAATTTTCCAAGTAAATTAAAACTTTTGTCGATAAAGGTGTTGCGCCCGATTACTCAAGAGTAAAAGAGACCGGGACTCGGAATTCAGTCCAGACAGAGGCATTGCAAGCACCATTTTTAACTGCTTTACGGGCAGCTTGGTCAAGAGCATTGGAGCCACTGCGTTTTAAAATTTTAACTTCAGCAACTTTTCCTCCTGGGCCAACCAAGACACTCAGCATAACTGTACCTGTATCTCCGTTTTCTGCCGCTATAGGCGGATATGGCGGTTTAGGAATATGGCAAGTGCCGCCTTTAACGGGATTGGCTCTACTACTACCCGGTCCTGTTCCAGGACCATTTCCACCGCCGGAACCTCCTCCACTGCCACTACCTGAACCATGTTCGCCTTTGTTGCCACCACTGCCGGGGCCGCTGCCTTCACCTTGTCCGTTACCAGGGCCTTTGTTGCCTCCGCCGTTTCCTTTGCTGTCGCCATGAGGAGCCTTACCTTGTCCGTTGCCTTTACCGTTTTCCGCAGTATTCGGTCCGGTTTTACTGCTGCTGGTGTAGTCCGAGGCTTTAGGTGCAGGCTTGGATTCTGGTTTAGGTTGGGGTTTAGGTTCTGGACGTGGTTCGGGTTTAGGTTCAGGCTTAGGTTCCGGTTTGGGTTCTGGTTTTGGCTCAGGCTTTGGTTTTTCAACCGGCTTGGGCTTCTCTTTCGGCTGCTGGATATCAGCATCCGCTTTTTTTGTTATGACCGGCTTAAATTGTGGTTTGGGCTGTTCGACCGGTTTGGGTTTAGGCTGTGGCTTAGGTTTTTGCGGTTCGGGCGTTTTTTCGGGAGCGGCAGGCGCACCTTCGCCTTCGGGGGTGCCGTCTCCACCTCCGTCGCCACCACCTAAATCCGCCAAATCGACAAACTCAATATTTGCCATTTCCGGTATAAGCGGTTTATATGTTTCCCACAAAAGCGCAATCAAGCCCGCGTGAAGCAATGTTACGGTAATGACGGCTACTGGGATTAAAATTCGGTCTTTATTCATAATCGACGCATGATAATAGCAACAATTTTTGTTTGCAACCTGTTTTTACATCTGTTTTTTGAGTTAATATTTATTCTGGAATAATCTAAAATATTAATATGTACAATGCAACATTTTGATATTGCTATTCATTATCACAATAAAACAAAAGAAAAAGAGGAAGTGACGCCTCAGTCAACTGCATTAGAAGTTGTTCATCCGGAAAAGTTCACAAATTTACAATAAAAGTGGTTTGGATAAAACGATGGCGATGGCGTGCCTTAGAGGAGAAAAAGCTGCAAAAATATTATTTTATTGATTGGCTTGTGTTCTTAGATTGATTCCCGCTATTGCAGGTCGGTAGTTGGTGTGGCTTGAATAGCGGGATAGACCCGTACACTTTCCCAAAAAGGTCGTCTGAAAATAGAAAATTTGATGCTTGTGAAATGTTGTGGTTACAAGAATGATCAGATGTTTCCTATTTTGGGATTGTGCGGGTTTTCAGTTAAGTCTCTTAAAACATATCGGCAGAGTAGGTAGCTTATGCCGATTTATCGTCTGTTTTTTCGACAACGATTTCGATTTTGGGTTCGTATAGCAAATCGTAGGTTGGTTTATTGAGCAGATCCTGCAAAGTAAACCCGTCCAAATGCGCAAAGAAAGCCTTAATCGCTCCGCCCAAAATGCCGGTAAGACGGCAAGACGGTGTAATCAGGCATTCGTTGTTTTCCCCCATGCATTCGACAACCTGCATGGGTTCAAGGTGGCGTACGACCGCGCCGACATTGATTTTATCGGGTGTGTCGGCAAGACGCAGTCCGCCTCCTTTACCTCTTATGCTGGTCAGAAATCCGCCTTTGACAAGCGCGGTAACGACTTTCATCAAATGACTTTTGGAAATGTTATAGGCTTCGGCAATGGTTCCGATATTGACTAACGAATCGTCGTTTATGGCCGCATAAATCAATACCCGCAGACCATAATCCGTATGTTGCGTCAGATACATGGTTTTCTCTGTTCAGAATATATTATTTTTTTAGGACGGCGGCAGTGTTTCCAGTGGAGAATTGTCGCCGTTATGTGTTTGACTTTATATATGATTAAGTTTCATAATATCTGAAACATTTAAATTAATCCAGTGTAGTTTGATAATTTATTATCATTATAATCAAATATTATGAAGCCGTTAAAACGCCACCCAGCACTTATCGAACTTTCCCGCGAACACCATCACGCCCTTTCACTCTGCGTCCGCCTCCTGCGCGCGCCCGCTGAAAGCCATCAAACAGAGCTCGAAGCCCATTTCCTTGAATTGGAACCGCATTTTGTCGAAGAAGAAACCATGTTCGCCCCGCATTGGCAGAATATTCCCGTTGCGATGCGCGAACGTTTCGAAGCCGAACACGCCAAACTGCGCAGCATGATGGCAAATCCTGAATATCTTAACGAAGCATGGAATAAGGACTTTGCCGTTACCCTGCGCGACCATGCCCGTTTTGAAGAACGCGAACTGTTTCCCGCAGTCGAGCCGTTTTTGCCGGAACCCGAAGGAATCTGAAAAAGGTCGTCTGAAAAGTCCAAAAGCACGATTTTAGCGTTTTCAGACGACCCTCCTGTCTATTCAAACCTAAAACAAACCATTCAAAAAACAAACCAAGGAACTACCATGACCGCCTTTTTCAAACACCCTGTTTGGGCAATGGCATTCCGCCCGTTTTACTCGCTGGCGGCACTATACGGCGCACTCTCCATCCTGCTTTGGGGCTTCGGCTATACGGGTACGCCCGAGTTGTCCAATTTTTATTGGCACGCCCATGAGATGATCTGGGGCTATGCCGGACTCGTCGTCATTGCCTTCCTATTGACCGCCGTTGCCACTTGGACGGGGCAGCCGCCCACGCGCGGCGGCGTTTTGGCAGGATTGACCGCATTTTGGTTGGCAGCAAGGATTGCCGTTTTCATTCCGGGCTGGGGTGCAACCGCCAGCGGCATACTCGGCACGCTGTTTTTCTGGTACGGCGCAGTTTGCATGGCATTGCCCGTCATCCGTTCCAAAAACAAACGCAATTACGTCGCCGTATTCGCCATCATCGTCCTGGGCTGCACACACGCCGCATTCCACTTCCAACTGCATGCCGGAAACGCATCTGCACTGCTCAGCGGGCTGCAGTCCGGTCTGATTATGGTCTCAGGCTTTATCGGCCTTATCGGTATGCGGATTATTTCCTTCTTTACCTCCAAACGCCTGAATGTTCCGCAAATCCCCAGTCCGATGTGGGTTGCGCATGCGTCCCTCTGGCTGCCCATGCTGACTGCCATGCTGATGGCGCACCATGCCCTGCCTTGGCTTTCATCCGCTTTTGCCTTTGCAGCGGGCGTGATCTTTACCGTACAGGTTTACCGCTGGTGGTATAAAGCCGTTCTGAAAGAACCGATGCTGTGGATTTTGTTCGCAGGCTATTTGTTCACAGGATTGGGATTGATTGCCATCGGTGCTTCCTACTTCCATGGCTCTTTCCTTAATCTTGGCGTACATCTCATCGGCGTCGGCGGCATCGGCGTCCTGACATTGGGCATGATGGCGCGCACCGCGCTCGGGCATACCGGCAACTCCATCTATCCGCCACCCAAATCCGTACCTGTCGCCTTTTGGCTGATGATAGCCGCCACTGTCATCCGCATCATTGCAACCTTCGTCAGCGGCACCGGTTACACCCACAGCATCCGCACTTCCGCAGTCTTGTTTGCCCTGTCCTTGCTGCTTTACGCATGGAAATACATCCCTTGGCTCATCCGCCCGCGTTTGGACGGCAAACCGGGTTAATTAAACCAAGCATATTAAACGAAAGGTCGTCTGAAACCTGTTTTAAGGTTTCAGACGACCTTTTTATAGTGGATTAACTTTAAACCGGTACGGCGTGGTTTTACCGAAGTCCGTATCGTTTCAGTGCGTGTTATTGCTCGATACCGTTTTCACGCAATAGCTGGTGAATTTGCTGTTGGGCTTTATCTTCTTTCAACAGCTGGGTGAGTTGATCGCGAATCAGATCAAACGGCGGTGCTTGAGGGTCTTTTTGTACTTCGCTGATTTTAAACAGGAAGAACTTGTTTTCAATTTCAACAGGATTGTGAGTTACCTCTCCCCGATTCATTGGGCCCAAGATGCCTGCAAGCGGTTGGCGCAGCTGTCTTGCCATGACGAAATCTTCAAATGCGGGTTGCTGATTCGGATATCGTTTCGTCAATTCTTCAAATGACAAGCCTTTCAAGAGCAATTCTTGTGCTGCTCGTGCTTCTTCGGGCGTATCGAAGCTAACCTGCTGAATCTTGATCATGCGGGTTTGCTGATCGTAAAACTTCAATAATTCAGCATTGCTGATTTCGGCAGTGCGCTTCAGATAGTCGGCATATTGCGCCGCGTAAAATTCCGCTTCCATAGTGAGGAATTGGTTGCGGACCTCGGGATCTTTATCTAATCCGGCTTTGAGTGCGGCATTTTTGAGAATTTCAATGCTTTGCAAGTGTTTGACGACTTCTTGGCGGATTGCTTTGCCGTCAGGCTGCTGCTTGGATTCAGGACGCTGTTCGGCTTGCTTGAGAATGCGGGCAACTTCGCTGTCTATGCGTGCCGGATCAATATCAGGCGCTTTGGCAACAGCGAATCCGGCAACAGCCGTCGCCATGATGACTGCGGCGGCAGTTTGGTATTTCATTATAAAAACTCCGTGAACAGTTATTTAATTGTGGCTTTTTGCAACAGAGATTGGAGTGCTTCATCGACGCGGGAGGCTTGCAGGTCTTGGGCTATACTGCTTTTGGATTCGTCATAAGACGGAAGCTTTACATCCCGACGGTCGTTAACATAGAAGACGGCATATACGTCGCTGTCTTGCAGAGGCGTTGTAGTGTGCGCGCCTTTTTTCAAATCTTTAACTGCGGCATAGAGCGGGGGAACAGCCTCCTGCAAATCTTTTAAGGGAACATAACCTTGCTGGATGCCGCCCGCTTGTTTGGCGCGTTCATCTATTGAATATTGCTTCAGGACGGAGGCAAAGCTTTTCTTGGCATTTAAATCAGAAATGGCTTTTTGGGCATCCGCTTGGGTGCGGGTAATAATTTCGCCCAGTTGTACTTCTTGAGTGCCTTTGTAGAAGTTGCTGAAATTATCGTAAGCGGTTTTGACGTCTTTTTCTTGAACAGGATTTTGACGGAGGACGTGAATCGCATAAGCTTGTCCAAGTAAATCGCTTTCAAATGCCGCCCATTCGGTTTTGAAATGTGCTTTTTTATCGGCACCTTGTTTTTTGGCATCCGTACGGGCATGTTCCAAAGCTTGTTTGAATTCGGCACTTTGGTCGAGTTTCAGGCGTTTGGCTTCTTGTGATACGACGGTATTGATGACTTGGCGCTCGGTCAGTTCTCTGCGCAGCTCGGGAGAATCGGGAATTTTGTTGTTTGCTGCACGCAGCGCGGCAACTTGGGCATCAATGACGCTGCTGTCGATGGCTTGACCATTAACTGTAACTAAGGTTTGGGCAGAAAGGCTGCCGGAAACCAGAGCAGTCATCAGCATAGAGATGAGATGTTTTTTCTTCATGATTTTCTCTTGTTATGTCCAGTATGTCTGTAATTAGTGGAAGTATTCGTCCGGAGTGGCCGCTTTGATGCTCAATGCGTGAATCAGCCCTTCGGAAAACAGATCGTGCAGTAAGGTTTTAATGGTGCGTTGGCGGTTAAGACGGCTGACGCCGCCGAAAGCTTCGCTGACGACTACGACCGTATAATGCCCGCCTCCTTTGTTTCCCGAGTGGCCCGCATGCAGATGGCTGTCATCCTGAAAGTCAAAAAAAACAGGATTCAGCGTTTTCAGACGACCTTCAATAGCTTCACGCATATCCATTATTTGAATACGGCTTTGAACGGTTTGATCAATACTTCTTCATAGACGCCCGCATCGACGTAAGGGTCTTTTTCCGCCCATTCTTGAGCGGCATCCAAAGATTCAAATTGAGCCACAATCAGACTGCCGGACACGCGCTCCGGATTGTCGGGAAGAGGGTTGGGACCGGCAGTCAGAAGACGTCCTTCAGCCTTCAAAGCTTCCAAGCGTTGCAGATGGGCAGGGCGTGCCGCCATACGGGCTTCGTGTACATTATCGGCATCGGTGGCCAGGAGCATGTAATATTCCATCAACTATCCTTTTTGGGTAAATATCGGCTCAAATAGGAAAATTGAGCGATAAAGAAAACAAACAAAAAACCAGTAGAGCCGAACATTTTGTAATTTACCCATTGTTCTTTGAAGTGGGTGAACACAAACCAGTTGGCAATACCTAAAAAAATCATGAATGCGACCCAGGTATAAGTCAGTTTGCTCCAAACATGTTCAGGCAGTTCCAACTCTTTGCCCATAGTCGCTTTTAATCCGTTTTTTCCGCTTAGATGGCTGATCAGCAAAACCAATGCGCCAATCCAGAACAAAACGGTCGGTTTCCACATGATAAAACGGTCATCATGAAGTAGAATGGTCGCGCCGCCGAATACGACGATCAGGATCAAGCCGACCCACTGCATCGTATCGAGTTTTTTGTATTTCCAGTAAGTAAAACCTGCCTGCAAAATGCCGAATACAACGGCAACCGCAGTCGCAGTAATCATGTTTTTCGTGATTGTGTAAGTCAGGAAAAACAAGATGACTGCCAATAAATCGCTTAAAACTTTCATAATCAAACAAACAAAAAAGATGAAACCAATCGGCTAAACGCTAATCATACAGGCAGCCTCACCTTTTTGCACCACCCTAGAAACGAAATTGCCGATGCAGGCGGGCAATAATCTAAAAAAGGGTTTAAAAAATGCCGTCGGGATGATAAACTATGTTATCAGTAGGATTTGTAAAAAAGAAACACAGAAATTACAAACCTGTTAATTTCTCGTTCGTTTCATCACTTAATTCATCGGATTACTTGGCAGACTGCGACTTTAGAAGATATCATAACGTAATATATCGTAATATACGGTTAAGTATGTAGCAGTTCTAGCAGGGTTGTCATTTTACACAGGGGACAAGTTTTGAAAAACCATCATAAAATCAAATTAATCGCGGCATCTGTGGCCTTGGCAGTGTCGTTTGGTGCGAGCGCAGGGCTTGGCGGGCTGAATGTCCAATCCCATTTGGGCGAGCCGTTTTCAGGCAGTATCACCGTAACCGGTGACGAGGCTCAGGCGCTGTTGAAAGGCGGAAAAGCGACTGTTTCCAATAGCAATTTGCGTACCAGTGTCCGTAAGTCGGGCGACAAGGCAGTTGTCACTATCCACTCAAGCAAAGCGATTAAAGACCCTGTGTTGATTTTCCAAGTCGGCGCAGGTTCACAATCACGCGAATACACAGCCATCATTGATCCCGCAGGCTATTCCGGTAAAACGGATGGTTCAAGCCGTGCGCGCAGCAGTGGCGAATCTTCATCCAATTCTTCTGCTGACAACAATTCATACCATTCTCAATTTGACCGTCAGGCAGCGCGTGACCGCATCAACCGCGCGATACAAAACGGAAATCAAAATGAAACCGTTCGCAAGGAAGCTGTACGAAAAGATAAAAACAACACGAATAAACCGGTACAGGCACAGCCGTCAAAACAACAGCAACAATCTTCTGTAGGCGCCAATGGGACCGAGATTCGTTATGGCAAGCAGCATCTGGTTCGTCAGGGTGAGACCCTGACCGAAATTGCCACTAAAATCCGTCCTCAAGGAATGACCGTCGAACAAACGATACAGGCATTGGTCAATGCCAACCCCGGCGTGTTCATCGGTAAAGATGCCGACCGTATGCTTGCGGGCAAGGTGTTGTACATTCCGATGCACGGCGATATGAAATCGACGGCATCCAAACCTGCACAAGTCAAACCTCCGGTTCAGGAAGGCAATAAGCCTCAAGCCCAAGGGTCGTCTGAAAAAACCGGTACCGCAACGCCTCCTAAAGAGACTCTGGTAGAAAACACCAAAGTAGAAAATAAAAAAGAAGATAAAAAAGCTGAGCCGGTACAGGAGGCCAAGCCCGAGACCAAACCGGCTGTAACGACGGCAGGTACTCCGGAACAAAATAAAGCTGAAACAGGTGCAGCCTCTGCCGAGCAAGTAAATGTCCTGCCTGAGCCGAATGCGTCGTCTGCAACAGCAAACACAGAACCACAAGAAATTTCTCAGGCACAAGCTGATGTCGAAGCGCGCATTGCCTCGGCAGTTGCCACAGAAAAACAACAAGAAGAAGCATCATCGGAAGACGGCGGATTATGGCGCTGGCTGTTGATCGGCGGTGCAGCAGCGGCAGGTTTGTTGCTGTTGCTGTTCTTGTTGGGCAAACGGAAGAATTCAGCTGTTGCGCCTGTGGCTGGTGCGATAGATCAGGACGATCAGGATGAGGACGATCTCGATATCAGTATCGAAGATCATGTATTCCCTGCTGCCACTGCGCCGCAACCGCAACCACAAGTTGTAGCAGAAACTTCCAAATCTGAAGAAGACGGTTTGGAAATTGAAGATGATTTCGATGATGAAGTATTCTTCAATGAGCCGGCTCCTGTTGCCGAACCTGCTCAAGAAAACGTCGATCTAGATTTGAACGAACTGGATAATACTCAAGCCAGCATCGTGTCCAGCGCCGTTACCATTGACGAAGAAACCGAAAAACGCCGTGATATCGATTGGGATACTGTCGAATCTACCGAAAGCGTATATGAGCCGGAACCGGAAAATCCATATCAACACGTTGCGGTTGTAATGGAAGACAGAACTGCTGAAGTAGAAACAGAGCCTCAGCATGAGGAAGAGACCCCATCAGTTTCTTCTTTTGCAGCAACTCCTGTTTCATCTGTTTCAGACAACCTGTCAGAAGCTCAACCGGAAGCACCGGAAGAAGAGCCAATCCCATTTGAAGTGGAGATTGAAGAGCCTAAGTCGGAAACAATTGACGTAGTAGAAACAGAAGAAGCCGAAACCAAATCCGAAGAATCGGAAGAGGGTTGGGATTTCTTTGCGGAAGAGCCGAAAACAGTTAAAGCCATCGAGCCTTTCCCTGAATTAGGTGCGCAAGAAGAAACGTCGTCTGAAGTTGAAGTTGCTGATATACAAGAAGACGCTTTGTCTGAAGTTGAAACAGCAGACAAACAGGCAGATAGCTCAGAAGAAGCACTGGATTTCATTGTTGAAGAAACAGAGCAGCCACAGACTGAAGCCGATACTCAACCGTTTGAGATTAAGCAAGACGAACCTTTAGCATTCCAAGATGGCGAAGATTTCAGTATTGAAAATACTCAAGAAGCCAGCGCTGACGAAACCATCGAATGGGAAAATCTGGGTGTGGAAGATACTGCTGACAGCAGTAATGAACATTCCGGTTTTGAATCAGGCTTCATCTCCGAGTCCGTCGGTATGACGGCTCCGCTGGAAGCTAAATATGACCTGGCTAAAATGTATGTCGAAATCGGCGATCCCGATGCTGCCCGCGAGACATTGACTGAATTGCTGGAAGACGCAAGCGGTGAGATCCGTCATAAAGCCCAAGCATTGATGAACGAATTGAATGCCTAATATCAGCAAGTAAATCGAAATTAAACAATGCTAAAATAAAAGATGCTGTGAAAACGGCATCTTTTATTATTTTCAGACGACATATGACTGCATACACCGAATCATTATCCACAAAAACCATACAAAGATGGGCATTAACCCTGTCTTATGACGGCAGTCGATTTTACGGTTGGCAAAAACAAGCCGACGGTTTACCCACTGTCCAGACGGTATTGGAAAGCGCACTCAGCCAAATTGCAGGCGAGACTATCCGAACCATTGTTGCCGGACGAACCGACACGGGCGTACACGCGACTGCGCAAGTCGTCCATTTTGATACCGCAGTGGTCCGTCCCGAGCAGGCGTGGGTGCGGGGCGTCAATGCGTATCTTCCTGAAGGTGTGGCTGTATTGTTCGCGCAGCAGGTTGCCCCACATTTTCATGCCCGCTTTGACGCATACGGTAGAAGATATCGTTACCTTTTGGAATCATCTCCCGTCCGCTCCCCGATATTGCAAGGTAGAGTAGGGTGGACGCACCTCAAACTCGATCCTGAAAAAATGCAGCAGGCGGCATTATTATTAGAAGGCGAACATGATTTCTCCAGCTTTCGTGCTGCCGAATGCCAAGCAAAATCACCCGTTAAGACCCTGTATAGTGCAAAAATCAGCGGTACGCCGCAATTCTTAAAACTAGACTTACACGGCAATGCCTTTTTGCATCATATGGTGCGTAATATCATGGGGGCATTGGTTTATGTTGGTAGCGGCAGGCTTAGCGTTTCCGGATTTCAGGACTTAATCGAAGAGCGCAGCCGATTAAAAGCCCCGCCGACTTTTATGCCTGATGGGCTGTACCTGACCGGAGTGGATTATCCGCCAGAGTTCGGTATCATTCGTCCTGAAATGCCGGCATGGCTGTGAGGTCGTCTGAAAACAAAGTGTCCGCTTATAGGGAATCTTTTTTAGTAATGTCCCGTTTGTGGATAAAGCACACACTACATGAGTAAGGTATAGCAATCCGATACAACATAGATATTCTGACCAGTCCTTTGGAAAATTTGGTTTCCTAGCTTTGTATGTGCAAATTGTAAAAGGTCGTCTGAAAACGCTACACAGATTTCAGACGACCTTTTCTTTGGAGGAGCAGCATAGGTAATGCTGATGCTACGTCAGTGAAATCGTAAATCAAAAGAGGAAAATGCATACTTCCATCTTAAAAGAGTGGGTATTTCCAATGTGCATGACTGGCTAAGCCTATAAATTGCACGCTTTAAGAGAGTACATACTGATTCTCTCTTAATTTACTCGTTTACCCGAGTTAGCCAAAAAACAACAGCCAATCTCCAAAAACGACCGTTTAGGAAAAGTGTGTTGTAAAAATGCAAACAGCGGGCAATTCAATATTACATCATGATTTATAAGGAAAATATTGCGAATGCCTTGTTGTGATGCGGGTGCTGTGAGGTCAGGCGGTCAGTAGGGGTAGTGAATAAAGTTTGTTTTTTTAGAGAGGAACAATTATAGTGAGAGTCATGGAATCGCTGATTCCAGCGATAATGTAAAGCCTAAGCGGATTCTATCCGGGTCTGCTTAAGTTATTTCTTCACGATAGAAAAGGAATACAGCAATGAAAAAATCTCTGATTGCTCTGACTTTGGCAGCTTTGCCTGTTGCAGCTATGGCTGACGTGACTCTGTACGGTCAAGTTAAAGCCGGTGTTGAAGTTTCTCGTACTAAAGAAACTGTTAATCACGTAAGCACCAAAAACAAAACTGCAACTGAAATTGCTGACTTTGGTTCCCGTATCGGTTTCAAAGGTCACGAACACCTGAGCAACAACCTGAATGCTATCTGGCAAGTAGAGCAAAATACTTCTGTTGCCGGTACTGACAAAGGTTGGGGTACTCGTGAATCCTTCATCGGTTTGGAAGGCGGCTTCGGTAAAGTTCGCGCAGGTAAATTGAACACTGCTCTGAAAGACAACAGCGACAGCGTAGATCCTTGGGAATCTAGCGACGCGAATGCATCAGTTTTGCAATTCGGTAAACTGAAACGTGTTGACGAGCGTAAAGTATCTGTACGTTACGACTCTCCAGTATTTGCTGGTTTCAGCGCAAGCGCTCAATACCAACCACGCGACAATGCTAACCCTGAGGACAAACATGTTCATAACGAGAAAACCCGTCACTCTTTCGACTTGGGTCTGAACTATGAAAATTCTGGTTTCTTCGGTCGCTACGCTGGTACTTTCGCAAAACGTAAATCTTTGGATACAGAACATCTGGAACTGTTCAACAGCAACACCACTTTGGGTTCTGGCGTTTACAAAGACTACCAAGTACACCGTCTGGTAGGTGGTTACGATGCTAACAACGTACTGGTTTCTGTTGCCGGTCAATACGAAGGCTTTAAAGCTGACGTAGCTAACGCTAAGAAAAACGAACGTACTGAAGTTGCTGTAACTGGCGGCTACCGTATGGGTAACGTAATGCCTCGTCTGTCTTACGCTCACGGCTTCAAAGCTAAAGAAAACGGCGTGAAACAAGGTAACAGCCAATACAACCAAGTGATTGTTGGTGCTGATTACGACTTCTCTAAACGTACTTCTGCTTTGGTTTCTGCCGGCTGGTTGAAAGAAGGCAAAGGTGGCGACAAAACTCAATCTACCGCCGGTCTGGTTGGTCTGCGTCACAAATTCTAATCTAGTACGATTAGTTTAAATAAAGAGCCTGCTTTATGCAGGCTCTTTTGTTTTTTGAATGATGTGTGTTGGGTTGGATGTGTATCGGTTTTGTATATCTCTACTGTCTGTGGCTTCGTAGCCTTGTCCTGATTCGAATTTATAGTGGATTAACTTTAAACCAGTACGGCGTTGCCTCGCCTTAGCTCAAAGAGAACGATTCTCTAAGGTGCTGAAGCACCAAGTGAATCGGTTCCGTACTGTCTGTACTGTCTGCGGCTTCGTCGCTTTGTCCTGATTTAAATTTAATCCACTATATGTGAAGTTTATTGGATAGAAAAAGGTCGTCTGAAAAACCGGATTCGGATTTTCAGACGACCTTTGTTTGAATCGAAAGCTTGTTTATTCGATGACTTCTTCGGTTGTCGTGCTGCGGTAGGTAGAGCCGTTGAACGTCGGCACGGGCGGGGGCAGCAGGTTGTTGAGGGTCAGGGCGGCGGGGTTCAGGGTAGGGTAGCCGCTGAAGGTTACGGTGTAGCCGCCGTTGGCAGTGCTGTGGATTTTGGCATGTGCACCTAAGGGGAAGGTGCTTTTATTGGTAATGTGTCCGAAGGGGAAACCTGTCAGGACGGGGACTTTGGCGGTGCGTGAGACGTGGTTGACGACGGCGGAGAAGTCGTAGCTTGAGTCGTACACGTCGCGGATGGTGCCCATGCGGAAGTCGCCGAAGATGATGGCGCGTTGTTTTTGCAGGATGCCTGCAAGATAAAGCGTGTTCAACATGCGTTCGATGCGGTAGGGTTGCTCGCTGACGTCTTCGACGAACAGGATGCCGCCTTGGATGTCGGGCATATAGGGCGAGCCTGCGAGGGAGGCTAGGACGCTGAGGTTGCCGCCCCATAAGGTACCTTCGACGTTGACGTTGGCACGTTGGATGGCGGGAACGTCGATGATGTTGACGTTGTTGGTGGTGCCGCGGATGAACGAATCCATGGTGAAGACACTGGGTTCGGGTTTGCCGAATTCGCTGTAAACCATAGGGCCGGCGAAACTTGCCATATTGCCTTTGGCGAGTAGGGCGAGTTGGACGGCGCAAACATCGCTGAAGCCGAAGAACAAGGTGCCGCGTTCGCGCATTCTGGCGCCGAGTGAGGCGAAGTCGATTTGCGGCAGGATGCGTGCCGCGCCGTAGCCGCCACGCAAACCCATGAGGACTTTGGGGGTTTCAACGCGGCCGGTGGCGACCTCTTGGAAGTCGGCGGCACGTTGGGCGTCGGAGCCGGCGAAGCGTTGATAGCGTCGGCTGCCTGCTTGTTGGTTGGTCACGGTAAAACCTGCGTTATAGAGGCGGGTCAAGCCTGCGTTGACGCGGTTGGGGTCTTCGGCAAAGCCGGAAGGGGCGACGACGCGGAGGAGGTTGTCGCCGGAGCGTGGGGGATGGCTGGTTTTGGGCTGCACGGGTTGGGCTTTCGCTGTGTTGCCGGTTTGAGTGGATGGGGTGACGGTAGTGCCGGTGCCGCAGGCTTGCAGCAGTCCGGCTCCGGCTGCGGCGGAGCAGGCGCGGAGGAAATGGCGGCGGGAGGTTTGCCAGGTCATATGGTTTCCTTTGCTTGGGTTTCAGACGACCTTTTCGGCAGGGGTCGTCTGAAAATCGGTTGATATGCGGTATCCGATACGCCTATTGAGGTCGTCTGAACGTTACGCCAGCAGGGCTTTGACTTGTTCCGTCCAGTTGTCCGGCAGGGTCATGCCGTGTTCGCGGACGGGGGCTGCCCAAATCGGGGCGGGAAAGTTGGCATCGTTTTCAAAGCGGGCGATGACGTGCCAATGCAGATGGGGAACGACGTTGCCCAGGCTGGCAAGGTTGATTTTGGCGGGATGGAACACTTGGCGCATGGCGGCTTCGACTTTATACACCATTTCCATGATTTCGGCACGTTCGGCGGCTGAAAGGTCGGTCATCTCGGCGATGTGGTCGTTCCAGATGACGCGGCAGAATGCCGGGGCTGCGGCTTCGTTGTGGACGGCGATAACGCGCAGGTTTGGCGTTTGCAGCAAAATGTCTTCGTTGTCTGCGGTGCAGATGGGGCAGGTCATGGGTTTTTCTTTCTGAGTCTGAATAGGAATCGGATGATTTCAATCAGGATTTTTAGAACGAGGTAAATGGCAGTCAGTAGTATGAATGCGAAAAGCCACCATTCAGGTAGGGTCCACCAAAATATAGTGGATTAAATTTAAATCAGGACAAGGCGACGAAGCCGCAGACAGTACAGATAGTACGGCAAGGCGAGGCAACGCCGTACTGGTTTAAAGTTAATCCACTATAAATACAGATATCGGGTCGTCTGAAACACCTTTCAGACGACCTCAGGCATCAATGCGGCAACGCTCCGTCTTTGACTTTCTGTTTGAAGTCGCGCGTTTCATTGACGATGACTTTAATCATCAAAAGGAGTGCGATCAGGTTGGGCAACGCCATCAGACCGTTGAACGTATCCGAAGCCAGCCATACCAAATCAAGGCTCAAGACTGTACCCAGCATGACGGAAGAGACATAACCGACGCGGTACAAACCGGCAAATTTCTCGCCGAATACATAAACCGCGCATTTCTCGCCGTAATAGCACCAGCCCAAAATGGTTGAGTAGGCGAAGAAAATCAGACCGATGGTGACAATCCAGCCGCCGATGCCAGGCAGCATTTTTTGGAAGGTGACGGTCGTCAGTGCCGCGCCGCTCAATTCAGGTTTGACAAACTCGCCGCCCGCGCCGAGCAGGCCCATCACCAAAATGATGCCGGTAATCGAACAAACGACGATGGTGTCCAAAAACGTACCGGTCATGGAAACCAATGCCTGACGGACGGGATGGTCGGTTTTCGCGGCTGCGGCGGCAATAGGTGCAGAACCCATGCCCGCTTCGTTGGAGAACACGCCGCGCGCCACGCCGTAGCGGATTACCGTGCCGATAGCGCCTCCCGCCACTGCCTGCGCGCTGAACGCATCGGAGAAAATCAGCTTGACGGCAGGCGCCAGCGCATCGGAATTGATGACGATAATGGAAATACCGCCCACCACATAAAACACCGCCATAGCGGGTACGATGAAAGAAGCGGCTTTGGCGATGCCTTTAATTCCGCCCAAAACGACGATGGCAGTCAGAACCGTCAACGTAATGCCGGTATAGACAGGTTCGACGCCGAAGCTCGTCTGAACCGCTTGAGCGACCGAGTTGGACTGTACGGAGCTGCCGATGCCGAACGAAGCGAATGTGCCGAATAAAGCGAACGCCAACGCCATCCATTTCCAGTTTTTACCCAAACCGTTTTCGATGTAATACATGGGCCCGCCGGACATTTCGCCTTTGGAGTTGGTCACGCGGTATTTCACCGCCAACACGCCTTCGCCGTATTTGGTCGCCATGCCGAAAATAGCGGTCATCCACATCCAAAATACCGCGCCCGGGCCGCCGGTTACCACCGCAGTCGCCACGCCGGCGATATTGCCCGTACCGATGGTGGCCGACAGCGCAGTCATCAACGCCGCGAAATGGGAAATATCGCCTTCATGGTCTTCGCCGTCTTCATGCTTCTTTGACGGCACAAACGCCTGTTTCAGTGCATAACCCAGCATGGTGAACTGCAAGCCTTTCAGCAAAACGGTCAGCAAAATGCCCGTACCGACC
>CAJZEA010000014.1:0-17368 GCA_915066515.1 uncultured Neisseria sp.
TGAATCGGTTCCGTACTATCTGTACTGTCTGCGGCTTCGTCGCCTTGTCCTGATTGAAATTTAATCCACTATAAAGGGCTTCAAAGTGAATGAATAATTTCCAAATACTTTTGCTTCTAGGCATCTTGATGATGCTTCTCACCATCCTTCTCTACAAAAAAGGCTGGGTAAAACCCGTCAAACCCGCCGAATCCGACAGCCGTCCTCCGATTTTCTGGATTTCGATAACGGTCGTCATCATGCTCGGCATCATTTCTTTAATCAGGTGGATGGGATGGTAATTGGCGAGAAAGGAAAGGTCGTCTGAAACCTCGATATTCGGATTTTCAGACGACCTTTTTGTTTGGCTTATTGGTGTTCCAATATTCTCATACATACGGACAAACAGCGTTTCCGGGAAAGCGTATGACGTTGATTCGCTTTGTTTTGCGGTAAATTCTGACGCTGCCTTTTGGCTTGTTTAAATAATGGTTTACTGATGAAATAATAAAAATTATTTGCATTTGTGCGACTCCGTTTATAAACTCTTACTTTTAAGACAGGCAGATGGCGGTACTTTGTCAGACTTGGGATAAAAAGACGGCGGAATCAGATATCCGATAGATATTTTTGGCGTATCAGACAGTATTTCAAACCCGATATTTTCAAACAAAATTTCTACTGCCCTGTCCAAACGGGGTCGTCTGAATTTTTTAGAGAAGTTTGTCATGTCCGTCATGCTGATACCGATAGCACTTTTCTTCTCTTTCTTCTTTAGGATGTTGGACGGTGACACGCTCATTTGTTTTAGCCGTAACAAGTTTTTCAGCCGCAAGCTTTTGTATTGCGGAACGCGGGGCGTGTTTGTTTATCGCGTTGTCCGAGGAAAAGCCTGTGGTTCGGCCATGAAGGTTTCGATAGGCTTCATGAACATTTGCTGCGTGTGAATTCGAATGCGGTGAAGACAAAATGGGCTGGTTTTGGTCCCCATCTGGATATTAAGTTTTAAGGTTTGTTTTATATATGTTGATTGCTTTTTTGATTATGCTGCGCGAGGGCATCGAGGCGGCTTTGATCGTCGGTATCGTCGCCGGTTTTTTGAAACAGTCGGGACATTCGCGGCTGATGCCTAAGGTGTGGCTGGGCGTGGCTTTGGCTGCGCTGATGTGTTTGGGCATCGGATACGGCATCCATTCGGTAACGGGCGAGATTCCGCAGAAGGAGCAGGAATTGGTGGTCGGCGTTATCGGTTTGGTGGCGGTGGCGATGCTGACTTATATGATTTTATGGATGAAAAAAGCCGCCCGTTCGATGAAGCAGCAGCTTCAGGATTCGGTTCAGACGGCCTTAAACCGCGGCAACGGCCAAGGTTGGGCTTTGGTCGGCATGGCTTTTCTGGCTGTGGCGCGCGAGGGGCTGGAGAGTGTGTTTTTCCTCTTGGCGGTGTTTCAGCAGAGTCCGACTTGGTCTATGCCCGTCGGCGCGGTATTGGGGCTGCTTGCCGCAGTGGTTATCGGCGCGCTGATTTATCAGGGCGGTATGCGTCTGAATCTGGCGAAGTTTTTCCGCTGGACGGGCGCGTTTTTGATTGTGGTGGCCGCCGGTTTGGTGGCAGGTTCGCTGCGCGCGCTGCATGAGGCGGGCGTGTGGAACCACCTGCAAGAGGTGGTGTTTGATTCTTCCAAATACCTGCATGAAGACAGCCCGCTGGGCGTGCTGCTCGGCGGCTTCTTCGGCTACACCGACCACCCGACGCAGGGCGAGGTGCTGGCGTGGCTGTTGTATTTGGTTCCGGTCATGATTTGGTTTCTGCACGGCAGCAGGCCCGCCGCGGTGCAGAGGTCGTCTGAAAGCCATTAGTGGCGCTTAAAAATTCCCTATCTCATTCTTATCAACATACCAAAGAGGTTTGAAATGAAAAAACTCAATATAACTGCTTTATCCGTGATGTTGGCTTTGGGTCTGACCGCGTGTCAGCCGCCCGAAGCGGAAAAATCCGCGCCTGCCGCATCAGGTGCATCAAGCGCAAATGCCGACGGCACTGTCAACGTCGGCGTGAACGACACCGCCTGCGAACCGATGGAACTGACCGTACCGAGCGGACAAGTCGTGTTCAACATCAAAAACAACAGCGGCCGCAAGCTCGAATGGGAAATCCTCAAAGGCGTAATGGTGGTTGACGAACGCGAAAATATCGCCCCCGGACTTTCCGACAAAATGACCGTTACCCTGCTGCCGGGCGAATACGAAATGACTTGCGGCCTCTTGACCAACCCGCGCGGCAAATTGGTAGTAACCGACAGCGGCTTTAAAGACACCGGCAACGAAGCCGATTTGGAAAAACTTGCCAAACCGCTTGCCGACTATAAAGTTTACGTCCAAGGCGAAGCCAAAGAGCTGGTTGCCAAAACCAAAGCCTTCACCGATGCCGTCAAAGCGGGCGACATCGAAAAAGCCAAATCCCAGTTTGCCGCCGCCCGCACCCACTACGAACGCATCGAGCCGATTGCCGAACTCTTCAACGAACTCGACCCCGCCATCGACGCGCGTGAAGACGACTTCAAAGACAAAACCGAAGACGCGGCCTTCACCGGCTTCCACCGCATCGAACACGCCCTGTGGGTCAAAAAAGACGTATCCGGCGTGAAAGACATTGCCGACAAACTCATGAAAGACGTTGAAGCCCTGCAAAAAGAAATCGACGCCCTCTCCTTCCCGCCAAACAAAGTCGTCGGCGGCGCGGCAGTGTTGATTGAAGAAGTTGCCGGCAGCAAAATCAGTGGCGAAGAAGACCGTTACAGCCACACCGACTTGAGCGACTTCCAAGCCAACATCGAAGGCGCGCAAAAAATCGTCGAACTCTTCCGTCCGATGATTGCCGAGAAAAACAAAGCCCTGCTCGAGAAAGTCGATGCCAACTTCAAACAAGTCACCGACATCCTCGCCAAATACAAAACCAAAGACGGCTTTGAAACCTACGACAAACTCAGCGACGAAGACCGCAAAACCCTTCAGGCACCGATTAACGCCCTTGCCGAAGACCTGAGCCAACTGCGCGGCACACTGGGTCTCAAATAAACTTGACCCGCCCGTTTCAGACGACCTTTTGAAATACATGGGGTCGTCTGAAAACTTATCGCTGATGTCCTCTCCCACGGAAAGGGAACTGTTGTAACGTGGGCTTTGCCCGCGAAAACCCGAATAAAGCCCCGTAAGTCGGATACTTGTATCCGACAAAGCACAAACCGCGACACACCTTGCCGCCATGCCCAAATACATTCAGGACAAACCATGAGCCAAGACAACTCACAACCCACCCAACCGACCAAACGCACCCTGTTCAAAACCGTCCTAGCCGCAGGCGCAGCCGGCGCGGCAGGCTGGTTCGCCGGCAAACAACAAGGCAAAACCGCCGCCGAGACCCGCAACAACGAACACTCCTCGCAAGCCTACCCCTGCTACGGCACGCACCAAGCCGGCATCACCACCCCACACCAACTCTTCGGCATCATGTGCGCCTTCGACGTAACCGCCAAAGACCCCAAACAACTCGAAAACCTCTTCCGCACCCTCACCGCCCGCATCGAATTCCTCACCCAAGGCGGCGAATACCAAGACGGCGACGAAAAACTCCCCCCCGCAGGCAGCGGCCTGCTCGGCAAAACATTCCGCCCCGACGGCCTCACCATCACCGTCGGCGTCGGCAGCAGCCTCTTTGACGACCGCTTCGGACTCAAAGACAAAAAACCCCGCCACCTCCAAGAAATGCGCGACTTCCCCAACGACCGCCTCCAAAAATCATGGTGCGACGGCGACCTCAGCCTCCAAATCTGCGCCTTCACCCCCGAAACCTGCCAAGCCGCCCTGCGCGACATCATCAAAAACACCGCCCAAACCGCCGTCATCCGCTGGAGCATAGACGGCTGGCTGCCCAAAGCCGAACCCGGCGCCATCGCCGCCCGCAACCTCTTAGGCTTCCGCGACGGCTCCGGCAATCCCGACGTATCCGATCCCAAAATTGCCGACCAAGTCCTCTGGACAGGCATCGCCGCCAACAGCCAAGACGAACCCGCCTGGGCGAAAAACGGCAGCTACCAAGCCGTCCGCCTCATCCGCCACTTCGTCGAATTCTGGGACAGAACCCCCTTGCAGGAACAAACCGAAATCTTCGGCCGCCGCAAATACAGCGGCGCCCCCATGGACGGCAAAAAAGAGAGCGACACCGCCGACTTCGCCAAAGACCCCGACGGCAAAACCACCCCCAAAGACAGCCACATGAGGCTCGCCAACCCGCGCGACCCCGAGTTCATGAAAAAACACCTGCTCTACCGCCGCGCCTTCAACTACTCCCGCGGCCTCGCCGCCAACGGCCAGCTCGACGTCGGCCTGATTTTCATCTGCTACCAAGCCAACCTCGCCGACGGCTTCATCTTCGTCCAAAACCTGCTCAACGGAGAACCGCTGGAAGAATACATCAGCCCCTTCGGCGGCGGCTATTTCTTCATCCTCCCCGGCGTCGAAAAAGGCGGCTTTCTCGCCCAAAGCCTGCTCAACGCGTGAACACAGATTTAGGATAAACCAACCCGTAGCGTGGGCTTTGCTCACGACCTTCCACCGAACATCCGAATCAAATTATCCCTGTTCATTCTGACGACACAGAGATCTTATCCGTAAAACTCTCTCTGAAAAAAGTCGTATGAAAACTAAGTATTCCGGTTTTCAGACGACCTTTCCGTCAAATAGGCACAGACTTGGGACAAACCGAACCCGTAGCGTGGGCTTCGCCCACGACCTTCTCCCCAAACATCCGAATCCAATCATCTCTGTTTATTCGTGGATAGGACCCACGCTACGTGCGGCTTGGTTTTTAATCAGTATTATGAACCATCATTCCCGCGCAGGCGGGTTTGCTGCATATTCTGAGATGCTGCCACAACGTGCCGCCGTTGCTTTTGTCTTGGCGGAGGTAGCGGTAAACGGTGCTGTGATGGAGTGTGATCCCGTGGTGTTTGCGCAGGTAGGCGCATACCTGTTCGGGACTGAGTTTGCGGCGGATAAGGGTGTCGATATGTTGAATCAGCTGCGAATCGAGCTTATAGGGTTTTCGCTTACGCTGTTTGGTCAGCCGGCTTTGCTTCTGTGCTTTTTCGGCGCTGTATTGCTGTCCTTGGATGCAGTGCCGCTTGATTTCTCGGCTGATGGTGCTTTTGTGGCGGTTAAGTTGTTTGGCGATTTCTGTGACGGTACAGTGGCGGGACAGGTATTGGATATGGTATCGTTCGTCTTGGGTCAGTTGTGTGTAGCTCATGGCAATCTTTCTTGCAGGAAAGGCCGTATGCTACCGCATACTGGCCTTTTTCTGTTATGGAAAGTTGCACTTCAAATGCGAATCCGCCGTCGTCTGAAATTTCAGACGACCTTTTTTCTATTTTACAGTCGGAATTGGATAGATTATTGAATGGACTCCATCCTAAAATAATTTAGAACAGCCCTAAATATTCTTTCACTTTTCCATCATTTCTATTCTAGTGGGTACAGAAAGTCACCAATAAAATCTATCCGATATTAATATGCATAAGCACCATCTCGTACATGACCTTTTTGCAGGTAGGCATTAGACACATAACCAGTCAGCCCGCCGACTTGAACTTTAACCCAGCAGCCACCGTTGGCATTGGTACAGGCGTTGGTTTCAGCCACCACTTGAAGTTGCTGACCGTCTTTCAATTGGGTAACAGAAACTGCTGAAATAGACGGTCCTCCTCTGAGATTTAACGAACCACTACCAGATTCCGAAATCACAAAAGCAGGGTAACGAACGAGTTTTTCGGTAACTTTGGACGCTTGTTGTGAAGCAGCCGGTTTTGCCGTAGCTTTTGGGGATTCTTCTTGTCTAATTCTAGGTTCTTCTTGTTTTATTCTGGCCTCTTCTTTTTGCTTAGGTTCCTCTTCTAAAGCTTGTTTCTTTTTCGCTTCTTCGCGTTTACGTTCCTCAGCAGCCTGTTTTTTCTTTGCTTCTTCCTGTTTTTTCTCTTCTTCCAGCATTTGCTTCATCTGTAAGTCTTCTTGGGCATCTTGGTAGGCTTTTTGATAGAGTTCGTCTTCTCTTTGCTGTTGCTCAATTTGTTTCCGGTGTTCTTGTTCTTGATTTTCGCGTTCAGCTTGTTGCTTTTGTTGCTGCGCCAGTTGTTCTTTCAATGCAGCAAGCTCTTTTTGGGTTTCACTTTCTCCACCATTACAGGCAGCAAGCAGAGACAGAGATAAAAAACCTACGGAAATAACTGATAAAGCTTTTTTCATGTTTACTCTCTAATAGTTGAACGAAGAGAAAAAGTCTTCAAAATTGGAGATAGCCTACATATCATTCAAGATGATGATGGCGTTGATATTATATTGCCGACTTTATGCAACTTTTACAAAAATCTGTTTTTGATAATATATTTTCCTTATACGCCATGTCAATACTGATTATCATATTCCTAGGCTATGCATTAATGTTATTCCCAATTTAAATAATATCCGATGACGAAAAGCCATAAAAATATTTGTCGACAACAAAATTCGTACTTGGACGGATAGAAACAATCGGTTACTAAAAAATATAGCTGAACGGCTGTATGAATTTCGTAAAATCTTAAGAACAAGCGGAACCTGCCCATACAGCCGCGTTCCAATTATTTTCATCATTTTAGGATTCGGATGTTCAAAAAAGCCCTTGTTTTTATATTGATTTTGTTCTTTACCGCCGCGCTTTTGCCGCTGTGGATCATGTGGCGCGATTTTTGGGTGTCGCGGTTGGATGCAGATACGGTGCGTCCGGCGGATGCTGCGGTCGTGCTTTCGACCCGTTCTTATGAAGGGGGTCGTCTGAATCCTTGTTTGGTAGCGCGCGTTGAAGCGGCTGTCGAGCTGTATCGTGCCGGCAAGGTGAAGAAACTGGTGATGTCGGGCGGACTCAGCCGCGATTTTCAGTCTGCTTCGGGCAATATGCAGGCGATTGCGGAGAAGATGGGGGTGCCGAAAGAAGACATTATCCAAGAGCGGCGGGCGGAAAATACGTTTGAGAACATTGTGTTCAGCCGCGATTTTATTGAAAACAGCCCGCGCGTCGTCATTGTCAGCGCCGGTTTTCATTTGGCGCGGGCGCGGATGATGGCGGACAGGCAGTGGCAGGGACACGATATTCAGGTGTATGCCGCGCCGTTTTGTTCCGAGCCTTACGGCGGCTATGGTTACACGGTATTGCGCGAGTCGGCGGCGTTTGTCAAAAACGCTTTGAAGGGAAGGTTGTAGTTTCAGACGACCCGAAGTTGCCGGGTCAAATCATGTATAATTGCAAACAATTTGACTGTTTGATTTAACCGTTTGACCGACCTACCGACAGGACTCCGACATGATCAACCCTATCGCTGCACTTTCCCCCCTAGACGGCCGCTACGCCCAATCCGTTGAAGCATTGCGTCCGATTTTCTCCGAATACGGCCTGATGAGGGCGCGCGTCAAAGTCGAATTGAGCTGGCTCAAAGCCCTCGCCGCCGAACCGAAAATCACCGAAATCCCCGCTTTCAGCGATTTCACGCTTGCCGAAATCGACAAAGTCATCGAAAACTTTTCATTGGAAGACGCAGCCGCCGTCAAAGCCATCGAAGCGACCACCAATCATGATGTCAAAGCCATCGAATACTGGCTCAAAGAACGCTTCGCCGGCGTACCCGAAGTCGCCGCCGCCAGCGAGTTCATCCACTTCGCCTGCACCAGCGAAGACATCAACAACCTGTCCCACGCCCTGATGCTGCAAGAAGCGCGCGAAACCGTCATCCTGCCGAAACTTGCCGAGATCATCGAAAAACTCACCGGCATGGCGCACGACCTTGCCGCCGTCCCCATGATGAGCCGCACCCACGGTCAGCCCGCCACGCCGACCACTTTGGGCAAAGAAACCGCCAACATCGTGTACCGCCTGCAACGCCAGTTCAAAAACCTTCAGGCGCAAGAATTCCTCGGCAAAATCAACGGCGCGGTCGGCAACTACAACGCCCACATGGTCGCCTATCCCGATGTCGATTGGGAAACCCACTGCCGCAACTTCGTCGAAATCAGCCTCGGCCTGACCTTCAATCCCTACACCATCCAAATCGAGCCGCACGACTACATGGCTGAATTCTTCCAAACCCTCAGCCGCATCAACACCATCCTGATCGACTTCAACCGCGACGTTTGGGGTTATATTTCATTGGGTTACTTCAAACAAAAAGTCAAAGCGGGCGAAGTCGGCTCTTCCACCATGCCGCACAAAGTCAACCCCATCGACTTTGAAAACTCCGAAGGCAACCTCGGCATGGCCAACGCCGTATTGGGCTTCTTATCCGAAAAACTGCCCGTCTCCCGCTGGCAGCGCGACCTGACCGACAGCACCGTCCTGCGCAACATGGGCGTAGGCGTAGGCTATGCCGTGTTGGGTTTTGCCGCCCACCTGCGCGGTCTGAACAAGCTCGAACCCAACCCCGCCGCACTGGCTGCCGATTTGGATGCCACTTGGGAGCTGCTCGCCGAACCGATTCAAACCGTTATGCGCCGCCACGGTGTCGCCAATCCTTACGAAAAACTGAAAGACCTGACGCGCGGCAAAGGCGGCATCACGCCCGAAGTGCTGAAAGTCTTCATCGAATCGCTGGAAATCCCCGCCGAAGCCAAATCCCAACTGCTCGCCCTGACCCCCGCGCTGTACATCGGCAAGGCGGAAGAATTGGCGAAACGGATTTGATGCAGCCTTGATGATTTGAGATTGAATCGAAACAAAAGGTCGTCTGAAAACCAAGATTCAGGTTTTTCAGACGACCTTTCGTCAAATAAGAGTAGCGTGGGCTTTGCCCACGACTTTCAACCCGAACATCAGAATCCAATCATTTCTATTCATTCGTGGGCAAAGCCCACGCTACGGGTTCGGTTTATCCAAAGCGTGCGTCGATTTAAAAAAGGTCGTCTGAAAACTTTGGTTTCCCAGTTTTCAGACGACCTTTTACCGTTCAAATCGGGCTTTATTCAACCGTAACCGATTTCGCCAGGTTGCGCGGTTTGTCTACGTCCGTGCCGCGTGCGAGGGCGGCGTGGTAGGAGAGGAGCTGCACGGGGATGGTGTGCACGATTGGCGAGAGTACGCCGACGTGGCGCGGGGCGCGGATGACGTGCACGCCGTCGGTGGCGTTGAAATTGCTGTCCAAATCGGCGAAGACGAAGAGTTCGCCGCCGCGTGCGCCGACTTCCTGCATATTGGCTTTGACTTTGTCCAACAAGCCGTCGTTCGGCGCGATGACGACGACGGGCATGTTTTCGTCCACCAATGCCAACGGGCCGTGTTTCAATTCGCCTGCGGGATAGGCTTCGGCGTGGATGTAGGTGATTTCTTTCAGCTTCAACGCGCCTTCGAGGGCAATCGGGAAGTGGATGCCGCGGCCTAAAAACAGTGCGCTGTTTTTCTTGGCGAATTTTTGCGCCCATGCGGCGATTTGCGGCTCAAGGTTGAGAACGTGTTGGATGCTGCCGGGCAGTTGGCGCAGTTCTTCGACGTATTCGCGCGCTTTTTCGGCGGAAACCAAACCGCGCTGTTTGCCCAGCGTCACCGCCAAGCCAAACAATACAACCAGTTGCGTGGTGAACGCTTTGGTGGAGGCGACGCCGATTTCTGCGCCGGCGCGGGTGTACAGCACCAATTCGCTTTCGCGCGGCAGGGCGGATTCCATGACGTTGCAGATGGACAGGCTGTGTTTGTGCCCTAAGGATTTCGCGTATTTCAGGGCTTCCATCGTGTCCAAGGTTTCGCCGGATTGGGAAATGGTGATGATCAGTTGTTTCGGATCGGCAATCACGTCGCGGTAGCGGTATTCGCTGGCGATTTCGACGTCGGTCGGGATTTTGGCGATGGATTCGAGCCAGTATTTGGCGGTCAGCGCGGCGTAGTAGGACGTGCCGCAGGCAAGGATTTTGATGCTGTGGATGTCGTCGAACACTTCGCGTGCGTTTGCGCCGAAGTTTTCGGGTTCGAAGCCGCCGTCAAGGAAGACTTCGGCGGTATCGGCGATGGCGCGCGGCTGCTCGTGGATTTCTTTCTGCATGAAGTGGCTGTATGGGCCCAATTCCAGTGAAGCGAGCGACAACTCGGATACTTTGACTTTGCGTTGGGTTTCGGCACCGGTTTTGTCAATCAGTTTGTCGATACCGTTCGCGCTCAATACGGCGATGTCGCCGTCTTCCAAATAGGCGATGCGGCGGGTAAAGGCGATGACGGCGGATACGTCTGAGGCGATGAAGGTTTCTTGGTCGCCCAATGCCACCAAGAGCGGGCAGCCCATGCGTGCGACCACCATTTCTTCGGGTTTGTCCTGCGCCATCACGGCGATGGCGTATGCGCCGTGGAAACGGGCGGTGGCAGCGCGGACGGCTTCAAACAGTTTGCCGCCGTTTTGGGTGTATTCGTGATTGACGCTGTGGGCGATGACTTCGGTGTCGGTTTGCGATTCGAAGGTGTAACCCAAGGCTTTGAGGCGTTCGCGTTCGGCTTCGAAGTTTTCGATAATGCCGTTGTGGACGACGGCAATCATGCCGCCGGAGATGTGGGGGTGGGCGTTGGGTTCGGTTACGCCGCCGTGGGTCGCCCAGCGGGTATGGCCGATGCCGATGTGTCCGAACACGCCTTTTTCGCGCGCCGCGTCTTCCATCAGCTGCACGCGGCCGACACGGCGCACGCGTTTGATTTTGCCGTCCATGTTCACGGCGATACCCGACGAATCGTAGCCCCGATATTCAAGGCGTTTGAGACCGTCGGTCAGAAAATCGACTACATTGTGATTGGCGCGGATAGCGCCGACGATACCGCACATATAAGTTCCTTAGTATCTAAAGTTGAAAAAAGACAAGACGCCGGCTTCCGTACGCCTTGCCCGCACATTATATCAGAGCGAAATATATCATACTGAATTTTAAAGAAATTAACAGTAAATCCAACTGATTGATTGCTTTAAAAATAGTTTCAAATATCAGGCATTCCGCCGTTTGAGTGCATATGGCGGATTAGTTTTGTCGAATAGGTTGATATGCTGTCTGTATAAATATAACATGAATCGGCTGGCTATTTCAGACGACCTTATACATTTCTTAACTGTTCAGCGTAAAAAGACGTACAAAAACCAAGCTGTCGCAATTGAATCATTTATAATTTCATGAAAATAAAAACAAGGATTTCACACCATGGCAAAAAAATTCCCCATCTTCCCCAAAGCGCCGGAGCGCATCTGCTGGGGTTGCGACAAATATTGTAAAGAAGATGATTTACAGTGCGGCAACGGCTGCGAGCGCATCCAGCACCCCATCGAATTGGACGGGCGCGAGTGGTATAAAAAAGGCGACTGGAGCAATTTGTTGAGCGAAGAGCAGCAAATCGAACTGGGCTTGAAAGAAGCGCCCAAACCCGCCAAGCCGCATATCAAACTGCCGTTGCGGAATAAAACGGCTTAAGCACCCCGCCAAGCTTAAGGGGTCGTCTGAAAACCGAAGGGGCGCAATCATGCGCCCTTATCTTTATTTCAACGATGCACCAAGAAATTGACCCCACCCGCCCCAAACCGCCGCTGCCCATCTCTCTAGCAAACATACTTAATTTTTTTAAATACGGTATGTCATCAAATTCCGTCATTCCCGCCCCCCGCCTACGCGAGGAGAGGCTACGGCGGGAATCCATTGTAAAACTTGGGAGACCTTGATTTGAAAAACAGTTGCTGAATTTCAAAAATGGATTCCCGCCTGCGCGGGAATGACGGCAACAGAAACGACAAAGGTTCAAACCTCCAATCCCGATGTGGATTGCCTTAAGAAAAGGTCGTCTGAAAACGCCAAAATATGCTTTTCAGACGACCTTTCCCATCTCTCCCGAACCCGTCCGCGAAAAATGCTAAAATAACCAATTCATAAGCAAATCCACCTTTTCAGACGACCTCAATGCTCACCGATTTAGAAAAAAACGCCATCCGCGACCATTACCAAAATATTGGCAAAAACCTGCCCGGTTTCCGTCCGCGTGCTTCGCAGCGGGAAATGATTGCGGCGGTTGCCAACGCTTTTTCACGGACGTTGACGCGCGAAGAAGGCGGCGAACCGCCCAAGCGCGAGGGCGAGAGCATTGCCGTGATCGAAGGGCCGACCGGCGTGGGCAAATCGCTTGCCTACCTGCTGGCGGGCGGTATTATGGCGCAGACGCGCGGCAAGCGGCTGATTGTGAGCAGCGCGACGGTTGCTTTGCAGGAGCAGCTGGTGGACCGCGATCTGCCGTTTCTGGTTGAAAAAAGCGGTTTGGAACTGACCTTCGCACTTGCCAAAGGGCGCGGCCGCTATCTCTGCCCCTACAAACTCTACCAACTGACGCAAAGCAACGCCCAGCAAAACCTGCTCGGCTTTGAAGTCCCCGCCGTGTTGTGGGACAGCAAACCCAAGCCCGAAGAATTGAAGCTGCTGCGCGACATCGCCGACGAATTTTCCGCCCGACGGTTCAACGGCGACCGCGACACTTGGCCGGAAAAAATCGACGACACCATCTGGATGAAGGTGAACAACGACAACTACGGCTGCCTCAAAACCGCCTGCCCGAACCGCCCGGAATGCCCGTTTTACCTTGCCCGCGACACGCTGGAAACCGTCGATGTCGTCGTCACCAACCATGATTTGCTGATGGTCGACATCAGCATGGGCGGCGGTGTGATTTTGCCCGACCCTGAAAACAGCTTCTACTGCATCGACGAAGCGCACCACCTGCCCAAAAAAGCCCTCAGCCAGTTTGCCGCCGAGCATTCGTGGAACCAAGCCGTGTGGGCGTTGGAAAAACTGCCGCAGGTTACCGGCAAAATTGCCGCACTCACCGACAAAGGCGAGTTGGCGAACCTTGCCGACGAAGCCGCCGCCGCGCTGCTCGAAAGCCTGCACGAATGGCAGTTCCACCTTGCCGAAGAGCTGTCTTTGAGCTTGGGGTCGTCTGAAAACGACAGACGGACCAACAGCGAACCGACCTGGCTGTGGGAAGACGGCAAAATCCCCGAAGGCCTCGAAACCACCGTTTCCAACACCGTCATCGCCGCCCGCAGCCTCTACAAACACATCAACAGCCTCAACGACGCATTGTCCGCCGCCCGTCGCGACAAAGACCAAAACGGCGCGCAAATCGACCGCCTGAGTACAGAATTCGGCGTATTCCGCGCCCGCATCGAACAAATCACCGCCACATGGGATTTACTTTCCACCGTCCCACTCGAGGGCGAAGAACCGCTGGCAAAATGGATAACCCGCCGCGCCGACGACAAAAACGACTACATTTTCAACGCCAGCCCCATCAGCAGCGCGTCCCACCTCGCCAACAGCCTGTGGCGGCGCGCGGCAGGCGCAGTGTTGACCTCCGCCACCCTGCAATCCTTGGGCAGCTTCAACCTGATCCTGCGGCAAACCGGACTGCAATGGCTGCCCGAAACCACTACCCTCGCCCTAGAAAGCCCGTTTGATTTCGACGCGCAAGGCGAACTCTACATTCCGCCCGTGCACGCCAGTCCCAAAGACCCCGCCGCGCACACCGCCGCCATCGTCGAATGGCTGCCCAAGCTCATTTCGCCCACCGAAGCCATCGGCACGCTCGTCCTGTTTTCCTCGCGCAAACAAATGCAGGATGTCGCCCTGCGCCTGCCCGAAGACTACCTGCCGCTCTTGCTCGTACAAGGCGAATTGCCCAAAGCCGTCCTCCTGCAAAAACACCACCAAGCCATAGAAGAAGGCAAAGCCAGCATCATCTTCGGACTCGACAGCTTCGCCGAAGGGCTCGACCTGCCCGGTACCGCCTGCGTGCAAGTCATCATCGCCAAGCTCCCCTTCGCCATGCCCGACAACCCCATCGAAAAAACCCAAAACCGCTGGATAGAACAGCGCGGCGGCAACCCCTTCATCGAAATCACCGTCCCCGAAGCCGGCATCAAACTCATCCAAGCCGTCGGCCGCCTCATCCGCACTGAACAAGACTACGGCCGCGTGACCATCCTCGACAACCGCGTCAAAACGCAGCGGTACGGCCAACAATTACTAGCCAGCCTGCCGCCGTTTAAAAGGATAGGTTGAAACCCATAAAAAGGTCTTCTGAAACCTGATTGCCAGTTTCAGACGACCTCAACACAAACACAATCAACACATACCATGAACAAACTCACTTTCATCGCCCTGCTTATCCCCCTGCTGGCTTCCTGCGGTTCGGCGTCTCCTAACATGCCCGACCGCGATTACGTCCAAACCCATCCCGCACCCAAAGCATTCGACCCCAACCGCACCCAATACACCTGCGCGACTTGGACGCCGCCGTCCCCGCCCGATGCCGAATCCCATCTCTGGTATCGTGCCGCCACACTACTGGATGCCAAAGACTGGCGTATGAACAAACAGGAATTTCAGGACATGATTGTCTTGTACGAAGCCGCGGCATCAAAAGGGCATTATCAGGCAATCAACAACCTTTACCTGCTCTACACCCATGTGCAAGGTTCGACCGGCATCATGTACAACCCCTTGCACAACCGCGCCCGTAAATGGCTGCACTACGGTCTGGACAAAAACTGGGCGATGGCAAACTATTGGCTGTTTGATGCGCTGTATGAAGGCAATGCGGGCTATCGCCGTAATCCGCAACTTGGTCTTGCCTATTTGCAAAAGGCGGTGGATTTGGGGGTGCCACTGGCGCAGTATGAGCTATCACTGATTTACGATAAACAGTTTAAAGATATGAATACTCGTGAGTTACTCCTTGGTTGTGCTGCCAAGCAGGGTTTTTCTGCTGCCATGGAAGAATTATCTAGGATCAAACGAATCCGTTATGAAAACCTACAAGAATCTTTGCTGCTGATGCACAACGCAGTGCGCCAAGGAGGAGAAGGAGGTGGAGGAGCTGCTTTAAAGCTAAAAATGGTCTTTGCTAAGAATAAAGAACTTATGGATCAATTCTCTGACATCCATGCAGACCCTATCCGAGAAGCAGCTTATAAAGAATTGAAAGTTGCTTTGAAAGGCACAGGCACCCAAAGCGGCAACCCCTTCTACACCTTCCCGCGCCTGGACGAAGTCCTGCCCCTGCCACCTGCCAAAACCCACTGGAAAGGCATCTACTCCGCAATGAGCAAGCAAGATGCAGCGTTCTACCAAAATCCGCCTGACACCGCTGCTCTTGCTGCCGATATCCTCAAACGCGGTATCGTCAAAAAAGAAGAAGTTTACTGGCCGCCGCGCAAAGATTAAGATAAACAGGACTCCTCACCGTTACCCGTACAAACTCAGGACAAACACGACATGACCTTAGACCAATGGCTGCGCCATTCGCAGTTGCCGAGACTCGAAGCCCGTATGTTGCTGCAACATGCAGGCGGTTATAGCCGTGTGCAGTTGGTCACGCAAGGCGCCGATCCGCTGCCGGAAGCAGTAGCCGCGCAACTGGATATTCTGCAGGCACGTCGTCTGAAAGGCGAGCCGATGGCGTATATTTTGGGCGGACGGGAGTTTTACGGACGATGGTTTGAAGTCGGTCCCGACGTGTTGATTCCCCGTCCCGAAACCGAGCATTTGGTGGAGGCGGTTATCGGGCATCTCCCTGCAAACGGACAGGTTTGGGATTTGGGAACGGGCAGCGGGGCGGTTGCCGTGACGGTGGCGTTGGAAAGAACGGATGCGGTAGTGCGCGCTTCCGATATCAGCGGCGGAGCGTTGGCGATTGCCCGTAAAAACGCGGAAACTCTGGGCGCAAGGGTCGAGTTTGCATTGGGTTCATGGTTTGAGACGGATAAGACGTCGTCTGAAGACAAACACCGCTTCGATGTCATTGTTTCCAATCCGCCTTATATCGAAGCCGGCGACGAGCATTTGAGCCAAGGGGATTTGAGATTCGAGCCGCAAACGGCATTGACAGATTTTGCCGACGGCTTGAGCTGTATTCGAGAGCTGGCGCAGCGCGCGCCGGAATTTTTAAAAGAGGGCGGATGGCTGCTGCTGGAACATGGTTACAACCAAGGCGCCGCAGTGCGGCAGATTTTGACGGCAAACGGCTTTGCGAAAGTCAGTACGCAACAAGATTTGGCAGGGCTGGACAGATTGACTTTAGGCATGTTCCGCCACATCGAATAATGTTTTCCAGCGGTGAAAGTGAAGCCGCCAATCTGCCGCCTGCCGTATCTTTTCAGTTTACAGTAGTTTAGTCATGCAGCGTCGCAGCATATAAAGTATTTTCCAATAAAGTAGCAATTGTCATCGGACCGACCCCGCCGGGTACCGGGGTAATCATGCCCGCCCGTTCTTTTGCCACATCAAATTCCACATCGCCGCACAGGCTGCCATCTTCCAAACGGTTAATCCCGACATCAATCACCACCGCGCCGGGTTTAATCCATTCCCCTTTGACAAAATTGGGAATCCCGACGCCTACCACCACAATATCGGCAGCCCCGACTTCCTTGTCCAAGTTTTCCGTCGCGCTGTGGCAAATCGTTACCGTAGCGCGGGCAAGCAGCAGCTCCAATGCCTGCGGGCGTCCGACAATATTCGATGCCCCGACGACCACCGCCTTCTTGCCTTTCGGATCGATGCCGTAAGCTTCCAGCAGCGTCATCACACCCTTGGGCGTACAAGGGCGCATCAGCGGCATTTTTACCACCAAACGACCCACGTTATAAGGATGGAAACCGTCCACATCTTTGTCCGGATGGATACGCTCCAAAACAGCCTGACTGTCTAGGCCCTCAGGAAGCGGAAGCTGCACCAAAATACCGTCTACTTCCGCGTTCCCGTTCAATTCATCAATCAGCTTGAGCAAGTCTTCCTGAGAAGTCGACGCTGGCAGCTCATAAGACAAAGACCGGATGTCGCATTTTTGGCATGCCGATTTTTTGTTGCGGACATATACGGCACTGGCAGGGTTGTCACCGACCAACACCACGGCCAAACAAGGCGCGCGCAATCCGGATTCAAGCCGCTTGGCTACCGCAGCGGATACCAGCTGCAAACGCTCCTGCGATATTTTTTTACCGTCAATCAATTGGGCTGTCATGAAATTTCCATTTGGTTATCAATAAATAGCAAACGCAATTATCGCATTTTTAAAATGATTTGGCAGTCGGATAACAGCAAAAACCGAAACTGTATTTTTGAACGGCATTACACCCAGTATGAAGTAGGCGAAAAATTAAATTTTAAATAAAAATAAACAGATAATTTAGAAAAAAGAAAAATGATCTCAAATTGGATTGACAGGATTTCAGCGTATCTGTATATTCCCATTCTTCAGTCGGGGCGTAGCGCAGCCCGGTTAGCGCATCTGCTTTGGGAGCAGAGG
>CAJZEA010000015.1:0-17300 GCA_915066515.1 uncultured Neisseria sp.
CGCCAAAAAACCATCACAATTGCCGCCGCAATGATGATAATTCCGTATGGAATCATACCGCTGCCGTTTTCATATACTGCCCGTCCGCCCGGGAAGCCCGTGCGCGCGGTATTGGCAACCGTGTGGCACGCAATCAATACAAATACCGAGCCGCCGCTGCCGTTATACAGCCATACATAGATAATCCTCACGGCAACCGTCCCTGCCAGCCCCCATGCAATCAGTTCGGCAGACTGCCCCACGGCAATCATGGACGGCAAATGCCACAATGCCCACGGTACCCCAATAATCAGCGCTGTAACAAACGGGGTAAAACGCCGTTGCAGACTTTCCGTAGCGTAGGCGGCATAGCCCAATTCCTCGGCAACTGCCGCGATAAAGAACATGACGAACGCACCGGCAAGCGGCGCAAACGATACGGATAAGGCAGGTATGGTTTGTCCTGTTTGGCGTATCGCGATATAAGTTAGTAAATAAAGCAGGGGAAAAATCAGTATCGCCGTCCAAAAATAGGCAGAATGCTTTATCCGCCCGTAATCAAACACACGTCCAAACAGTCCGCGCACCGCCGCCATGCCGCCCTCGCGGTAACGCAGTAACGCGGCGGCAACCGTCGGAGTGAGCGCCGCGCCGATGTCGGTCAGCGGCAGATTATCAGGCAGAGGACTGTGTTTGAGAAACAAAGACAGCAGCCAAAACGGCGCACTCAAAGCGTACACCAGTAGAAAGTATTGCCACGGATGCGAATAACCGGCTGTCGGTTTTTCTGAAGAGGTGTTCTGCATGTTATTCCTGTTTGTTCAGTCAATAAGTTGGTAGGGGGCAGGTACGGCCTGCTAGATGATGTACAGTATAAAAATATTGCGCGTTTTTTTCTAATTATTATGAAAAGCAGCCTGCACTTCGATTTGATTTGAAGAGTGCAGGCTGCTTTTGATAGAGAGGCCGTCTGAAAATTATTTTTCAGACAGCTTTGATATTACAGGTGATATGAGGATTTCGTTGGATCATGACCCAAGCTGCGTTTGCTACCGACTGTATTACGGCATGGTTTGGAATCATTCGGTAACGACAAAACCGCGTGCGTGCGTACCGCACACACCCTACACCTCAATCTTAAGGTCTGTATCGCCCGCAGGTAGGGTGTGTGGCGTAGCCACGCACTCGGTTGGCTTATTCATGCTGCAAAATATTCACCAATCGCCCAAACGGATCGCGCACAAAAAAGCGGCGCACGCCCCAAGGTTCAGTAGTCGGCCCATATTCAGGCGTGAAACCAGCATGCTGCATCCGCTCTAATAATTCGTCCAGATTATCCACCTCAATAGACAAATCAGGCACAGGCATGCCAGAACCGCCTTCACTGGCAAAACTGACCTGCACAGACATAGTCGTATCCTGTCCGTAGGTCTGTATCCACCCATGATCCATCAGCAATTCCAGTCCAAGCAAGTCATGGTAGAAAGCCTTTGCTGCGGCGGGTTGGGTTGCGTTTATATTGGCCACAATGCGTTTAACGCCCATGCTCAATCCTTATTTTAAAGCGGCTGAATAATCAGACAGCAATATTCAATATGAGTTTTAGGCTACCTGAAACCCACTTTCAGGCAGCCTGCACTTTTCTAATTACAGCTTCTCTCTAACCCAGCCTTCTGCCGAATCCAGCATCGTGCCGACTTGGGAAGCATCCGTACCACCAGCCTGTGCCAAATCCGGTCTGCCGCCGCCTTTGCCGCCGACTTGTTCGGCTGCGAATTTGACCAAGTCGCCGGCTTTCACTTTTCCGGTCAGGGCTTTGGATACGCCGGCGCACAGGGAGACTTTGCCGTCGTTTACTGCCGCCAAAAGAATCACGGCGTTGTCGGATTTGCCGGTTAAATCGGTAACGATTTCGCGCAGGGCGGCTGCGTCGGCTTCGATTTGGGCGGCGACGAGTTTGGCTGCGCCCAAGTCTTTGGCGTTGTCCAAGAGTTTGGCGCCTGCGTGGACGGCGAGTTCGGCTTTGGATTTTGCCAACTCTTTTTCCAAGGCTTTGGCGTTGGCGGCGTTGGCTTGGATTTTGGCGAGTACGTCTTTTTCGGTTTGGGCTTTGACTTCGGCGATGATGTTTTTCATCAGGCTTTCTTGGTTTTGCGCCCATGCCAGTGCGGCAAGGCCGGTGATGGCTTCTACGCGGCGGATGCCTGCGGCGATGCCGCCTTCGCTGATGATTTTGAAGAAGCCGATGTCGCCGGTGCGGGCGACGTGGGTGCCGCCGCACAGTTCGGTGGAGTAGTCGCCCATGGTGATGACGCGGACGAAGTCGCCGTATTTTTCGCCGAAGAGCATCATGGCGCCGGATTTTTGCGCGTCTTCAATGGATATGGTTTCGACTTTGACGGGCACGTTGGCGATAATTGCGGCGTTGACGCGGCGTTCGACTTCGGCGATTTCTTCCGCGCTGATGCCTTGCGGATGGGAGATGTCGAAGCGGGTCAGCTCGGCGTTTTGCAGGCTGCCTTTTTGTTCGACGTGTGTGCCCAAAACATCGCGCAGGGCTTTGTGCATCAGGTGGGTAACGCTGTGGTTGCGCATGATGCTGTCGCGGATGTCGTTGTCGATTTCGGCGGATACGGCATCACCGACTTTCAGACGACCTGAAACGACTGCGCCGAATTGTCCGTGTACGGCGGCTTTGATTTTCTGCGTGTCTTCGACGCGGAAGCGGTTTTCGCCTGCGAAGATAAAGCCTACGTCGCCGACTTGGCCGCCGCTTTCAGCGTAAAACGGGGTTTGCTCCAAAACGACCACGCCGGCTTCGCCTGCTTGGAGTTCGTCCACGGCTTCGCTGCCTTTGTATAAGGCGATGATTTTGGTTTCCTGGCTGCGTTTTTCGTAGCCTGTGAACTCGGTGTCCGCGCCTGTGTAGTCCAGTTGCGCGTTGGCTTTGAAGTTTTGCGCGGCGCGGGCGCGGGCGCGTTGGGCTTCCATTTCGCGGTTAAAGCCTTCTTCGTCCAAGTCGATATTGCGTTCACGGCAGATGTCGGCAGTCAAATCGTATGGGAAGCCGTAGGTATCGTAGAGTTTGAAGATGATTTCGCCGTCCAATTTGTTGCTGCCTTTGGTCAACGCGTTTTCCAGCAAAGCCATGCCGGTTTCCAAAGTTTGGGCAAAGCGGCTTTCTTCGTTTTTCAGGGCTTCTTCGATTTGGGCTTGTTTCTCTTTCAACTCGGGATACGCGTCGCCCATCGCTTTCACCAAATCGGGCACGAGTTTGTAGAAAAACGCCTGTTTCTGACCGAGTTTGTAACCGTGGCGAACGGCGCGGCGGATGATGCGGCGCAGTACATAGCCGCGGCCTTCGTTAGAAGGCATTACGCCGTCGGCAATCAGGAAGGAGCAGGAACGGATGTGGTCGGCAACGACTTTCAGGCTCGGTTCGTCCATGCTGAACGGCGCGCCGGTTTCGCGGGCAACGGCTTTGAGCAGGTCTTGGAACAGGTCGATTTCGTAGTTGCTGTGGACATGCTGCATCACGGCCGCCATGCGCTCCAAGCCCATGCCGGTATCGACGGACGGTTTAGGCAGCGGGTTCATATTGCCTTGCTCGTCGCGGTTGAACTGCATGAACACGCAGTTCCAAATTTCAATCCAGCGGTCGCCGTCTTCTTCAGGGCTGCCGGGAATGCCGCCCCAGATTTCTTCGCCGTGGTCGTAGAAGATTTCGGAACACGGACCGCAGGGTCCGGTGTCGCCCATCTGCCAGAAGTTGTCGGACGCGTATTTCGCGCCTTTGTTGTCGCCGATGCGGACGATGCGCTCGGCAGGCATACCGATTTCGTTCAGCCAAATGTTGTAGGCTTCGTCGTCTTCGGCATACACGGTCGCCAAGAGTTTGTCTTTGGGCAGGTTCAGCCATTCGGGGGAAGTGAGGAACTCCCAAGCGAAGTGGATGGCGTCGCGTTTGAAATAGTCGCCGAAGGAGAAGTTGCCCATCATTTCAAAGAAGGTGTGGTGGCGGGCGGTGTAGCCGACGTTTTCCAAGTCGTTGTGTTTGCCGCCGGCGCGCACGCATTTTTGCGCGGTGGTAGCGCGGTTGTAGGCTCGTTTGTCGAAGCCGAGGAACACGTCTTTAAACTGGTTCATACCAGCGTTGGTAAACAGCAGCGTCGGGTCGTCGTGCGGCACGAGGCTGGAAGAGCGGACGATGGTGTGGCCTTTAGATTCGAAGAATTTTAGGAATTTTTGGCGTAGTTCGGAGGTTTTCATGATGTTTCTATGTCTCTACTAAAAAGGTTTCAGACGACCTTCCCGGCCGTATGTAATTGTGAAAAGAAAATGGCTGCTATATTACCGCAAAACCTTGTTTCTAGCTATTGAATCAGGGACTTTCAGATGACCTTCCGACTATCGTCCCAATGGAAATTGCTATCAGATAGTGCGTGCCTGATTTATAATCCCTTACTTTCCCTTCCACCCGATATGCAAGGAATGATAATGACCAAACATCTGCCACTCATCGCCCTGACCGCCGTCATGCTCGCCGCCTGCGGAGGTTCGGATAAAAACACCTCCGACAAAGCGGGTCAGGCGGGAAACCAAAGTGTATTGAGGATTTACAACTGGTCGGAATACGTCGATCCCGAAACCGTTGCCGATTTTGAAAAGAAAAACGGTATCAAGGTAACTTACGACGTGTACGACAGCGATGAGACGCTGGAAAGTAAAGTATTGACCGGAAAATCGGGCTACGACATCGTCGGCCCGTCCAATACCTTCGTCGGCAGGCAGATTAAGGCGGGGGCTTATCAAAAAATCGACAAATCCTTGATTCCAAACTATAAAAACCTCAATCCCGAATTGATGAAACTGATGGAAGGCGTCGATCCGAGCCACGAATACGCCGTTCCGTTTTATTGGGGAACCAACACTTTCGCCATCAATACCGAGCGCGTGAAAAAAGCCTTGGGCACGGACAAACTGCCGGACAACCAATGGGATTTGGTGTTCAATCCCGAATACACATCCAAGCTCAAACAATGCGGCATCAGCTACTTGGACAGCGCGGCAGAAATTTATCCTATGGTGTTGAACTACATGGGTAAAAACCCCAACAGCAACGATACCGAAGACATCAAAGCGGCAACCGAGCTGCTCAAGAAAAACCGCCCCAACATCAAACGCTTTACCTCGTCCGGCTTCATCGACGACTTGGCGCGCGGCGACACTTGCGTCACCATCGGCTTCGGCGGCGACTTGAACATCGCCAGACGACGCGCCGAAGAAGCGGGTGGCAAGGAAAAAATCCGCGTCATGATGCCCAAAGAAGGCGTGGGGATTTGGGTGGACTCCTTCGTTATCCCGAAAGATGCGAAGAACGTCGCCAACGCCCACAAATACATCAACGACTTCCTCGCCCCCGAAGTCGCCGCGAAAAACGGCAATTTCGTCACCTACGCCCCTTCCAGCAAACCCGCACGCGAATTGATGGAAGCCGAGTTCAGGGACGACCGCACCATTTTCCCGAGCGACGAAGATTTGAAAAACAGCTTCATCATGGTCCCTATCCAGCCTACTATTTTGAAATTCATGGTCCGCCAATGGCAGGGCGTCAAAGCCGGCAAATAATTTGATACGGATGGATTAAAGGTCGTCTGAAAACTGGAAATACAGGTTTTCAGACGACCTTTTTGTATAAACATCAAACAGGTTTCTTGCATCTGTCTTTTACCCTTCTCATCCCCATCCACCATACTTGCAGTCATCAAAGTCCGGATATGATATAGTCCCTCCACTTTCACTCGTATTTTGAAACGGAGTAAAACCATGACTCAATCCATCCATATCCACAGTATGACCGGCTTTGCCAATGCCGCAGGCGAATGCGGCGGCAAGCGCGTGAACTTGGAAATCCGCGCGGTGAACCACCGTTATCTGGATGTCCAATTCCGTATGCCTGAAGAATTGCGTTATCTGGAAGGCGCGTTGCGCGAGAAAATTGCGGCTTCGGCCACACGCGGCAAACTGGAATGCCGTATTCAGTTGCAGGACGCGGCAGTCGGCGGGCAGAGTTTGGAAACCAATGAAGAATTGGTAAAACAGTTGGCCGATTTGAACAAAACTTGGCGCAAGGAACACGGTTTCGGCAAGCTGACAGTCGCTGAAGTGTTGCGCTTTCCTGGGGTATTGGCAGGTCAAAGCGAAGACCCCGAAGCTTTGGCGAAAACCGTGCAAGAGCTGTTGGACGAAGCGTTGAAAGAGTTTGCCGCCGCCCGCAAACGCGAAGGCAAAAAACTCGGCGAACATCTGTTGCAACGTTTGGCCAGCATGGAAGAAATCGTGGATGCCTTGAGCGAGCTGTTCCCGAGCCTGCTTCAGGCGCATATGGACAAGGTGAACGCGCGTTTGGCGGAAGCAGTCGGCAATATCGACAACGACCGTTTGCAACAGGAATTTGCGCTGTTTATCCAAAAATCCGATGTTGACGAAGAATTCAGCCGCCTGCGCACGCACATCGCCGAAGTCCGCCGCATCGTTACGGAAAACAAAGGCAGCGCGGGCAAACGCTTGGACTTCCTGATGCAGGAATTGAACCGCGAAGCGAACACGTTGGGCAGCAAAGCGATCGCGGCGGAATGCACGCAGGCTTCGGTCGAACTGAAAGTTTTGATCGAGCAAATGCGCGAGCAGGTTCAAAACATCGAATAAGCCTTCAAAAATAAAACAAAGGTCGTCTGAAAAGCCATTTTCTGCTTTTCAGACGACCTTTTTCTTAATGGATGCTTAGTTTTGTCCGGGTTTGATGACTTTGACGCCCTGTTCTGTACCCAAAATCAACACATCCGCGGCGTTGCGGGCGAAGATGCCGTTTTCGAGAACGCCGGTGATGCGGTTAATTTCGTCTTCCATAGTCAGCGGACGGTCGATATGCAAGTCATAGACATCAATGATTTGGTTGCCGTGGAAGGTGGTGTAGTTCAGGCGTAATTCAGGCTGTCCGCCCATTGCCAAAAGTTTGCGTGACACCAGCGAACGCGCGCCGGGCAAAACTTCTACGGGCAGCGGGAATTTACCCAAACGCGAAACATATTTGCTCTCGTCGGCAATACAGATGAATTTGTCGGACGCGCTGGCGACAACTTTTTCGTTTAAATGCGCGCCGCCGCCGCCTTTAATCATTTGCAGCATATGGTTCACTTCGTCCGCACCGTCAACATAGACAGCCAGCCCCATCACATCATTCAGCGATACTTCGGGGATGTCGTATTTCGCCATCAGTTCGCTGGACTTTTTAGAAGTCGAAACCGCGCCTTTGATTTTTTTGCCGCTTTTGCCCAACGCTTCGATAAACATATTGACGGTCGAGCCGGAGCCGATACCGATGTATTCGTTTTCGGGTACGAATTCCACCGCTTTCTCGGCGGCAATGCGCTTCAATTCGTCTTGAGTAGCCATGAGTTCTCCTTAATGGGATGTCGGTTGATGGGCATATGTTAACATTTTCATGCCATTTGTGCTTGCCTGCTTACGCTTTTTCCAGCAACACCGCCGCCTGTGCCTCGATGGCTTCCATGCGCCCCAGATAGCCGAGTTTTTCGTTGGTTTTGCCTTTGATATTGACACAGGCCGTCTGAATGCCCAAATCGGCGGCAATGTTGGCGCACATGGCGGGAATGTGCGGCGCGAGTTTGGGCTTTTGTGCGATGATGGTCGTGTCCACGTTCACAACGCGCCAACCTAGAGCCTGCACGCTTTGATACGCTTCGCGCAGCAATACGCGGCTGTCGGCATCTTTGAACTCGGCAGCGGTATCGGGAAAATGGCTGCCGATGTCGCCCAGACCCGCCGCGCCAAGTAAAGCGTCAGTAATCGCGTGCAACAGCGCGTCGGCATCGGAATGACCGAGCAGGCCTTTTTCAAACGGGATCTTTACGCCGCCGAGAATCAAATCGCGGCCTTCGACGAGTTGGTGGACATCGTAGCCTTGTCCGATGCGGATATTCATGTTTTGTCCTTTTTTCAATGTCAGGTCGTCTGAAAAACGGGTTTCAGACGACCTGTAACAACAGCCTTACAATCAATTCATCCTGCGGCAGCGTCAGCTTCAAATTGCGCGTATCGCCCTGCACCAGCAGCGGCTGCACACCCAGCTTTTCCACTGCCGACGCTTCGTCTGTAATATCGCTCAAATCCTCTGCCGACAAAGCACGGTGCAATAAGGCCGTCTGAAAAAGCTGCGGGGTTTGCGCCTGCCATAATCCGGCGCGGGAAACGGTTTCGCCGATATGGTTTTTACCGTCAGCGCGTTTGAGCGTATCGGCAACGGGTATTGCCAAAATACCGCCCTGTTCTTGCCCGCCAGCTTCTTCAATCAGACGGGTCAACGCCTCAGGCGGCAGGCAGCAACGGGCGGCATCGTGAACGAGAATGTTGTCCTGCTCCGCCGCCAAGCCTTGCGCCAGCAATGCGGATACGCCGTTGCGCACCGTTTCGGCACGGCTTGCTCCGCCTACACGAAATACGTGTGTTTTACTGGAAGGGGTCGTCTGAAACGTTTGGTCTTCGGACGATACGATAACGGCAATCAAATCAATGACAGGATGGTTTTCAAAAATGTCTATCGTATGCTGCAACACGGTTTTGCCGTTGATTTCAACGTATTGCTTGGGCTTTCCCGCCCCAAAGCGCGCTCCGATACCGGCGGCCGGAATCAGGGCGATATTGCGGCGCGTCATGCTTCGGCTCCGGCTGTTTCGGCTTTGCGCCACAGACAGGCTTCGCCCAAACCGTCCAGATATTGTTCGTGTGCGGCGAGTTCCTCTGCGTTGGCTTTGATAACCTTCAAATGAGCCGGACGCTTGGTTTCGGCAATAATGACCGGTTTGACTTCCTCGTCTTCTTCTTTTTCGCCGCCCATTAAATCAAACTGCTGGCGCGTCATGGCGAGATAAACCTCACCCAAAAGCTCGCAGTCAATCAATGCGCCGTGCAGCACGCGCTTGCTGCGGTCGACAGAAAGGCGGTTGCACAAAGCATCCAAACTAGCTTTCTGCCCTGGGAACATTTCCCGCGCCATCGCCAGCGTGTCGGTTATGGTACAGCCAAGCTCCTCGATGGAAGGCAGTCCCATACGGCGGAATTCCATATTCAAGAAGCCGACGTCAAACTTGGCGTTGTGAATAATCAGCTCGGCATCGCGTATAAAATCGGCAATCTGCCGCCCTACTTCGGCAAACGGCGGCGCGTTTTTCTCTTCCAAAACCTCAATGGTCAAGCCGTGCACCTTCGCCGCTTCTTCAGGCATGTCGCGCTCGGGATGAACGTATAAATGAAGGTTGTTGCCGGTTATTTGGCGATTGATCATTTCCAGACCGGCAAACTCGACCAAGCGGTCACCGCCTTCGGCATAAAGGCCCGTGGTTTCGGTATCAAGGATAATCTGGCGTTTGCTCATAGGAATATTCTGTATAGCGTTCATTGATAAAATGCCTTGAATCATACGCAAGGCTGCTACAAATGTATAGTCGGTAAAGCTCAGGGCCTATGTATTTGAATACAATATTTCTTAGGACATGAATACTGCCCCGACAAGAGATTTTGCTGACAATTTTTCAGACGTATTGATCTTTACATTCCCGCTAAGGCTCATTTTCTCTAAATTCCGAGTAAATCACTCAAGATTTATCAATTTCAAAAAATTAATTTCCATAAAAATCATTATCTTATTACCTATTCTCATAATAATAACAATTATCATTTGCAAATTTTGAAATTATCCGTATAATGCATTCCATCGAAACGAAATCAACGCGCCACAGAACGAAAGGAGAAGAAAATGCCTGAAAATATTTTCCAGCAAGTCTCTCTCGACATTCTGAGACTGCACCAACATACCATCCGCTCTCTTTTGGCAACCCAGTGTTGCGATGATTGCGAAGTACATGATGCCGTATATGTTACGCTCGATGGTCGTTATTATGTTTGGCTTCCCTGCATGGGTAAATCGGAGCAGCCGCAAACCGGCATCCTCCTGATTGAAGATGAAGACAGTCATTCCCGTTTAAGCTGGGTCGCCAGCACTCGGGAGGTCAAACAAAAAGACAGTTTGTACAGCCGCGTCGTTTCCGTTTTACAACGCAAAATGCAGAAGGCAAAAGAGAAGTTTATTCATGCGTCTGATGCCCGTTTGCTTGAACTGACACCGCAGCAGGGTCGTTTGACGACCAAAAGCAAAGATTTGTCGCTTTCACCCTATGATTTGATGAAGGCACTTTATCCGGCAACCCATCAACGTCAATTAGAGGAGTTCGCCCTGTAACAGTTTTGGTAGTGGTTTGTGTTCCTTTTGCGCCCCTTAAAATTAAAGGGGCGATTTTTTTTGCCTGCAACTCAACATGGCTTCCATCAAACCAATCAAAAAAGGTCGTCTGAAATCGGATTCAAACTTCAAATCCGGTTTCAGACGACCTTTTGTCTATTGCTGTTTACTTGCCTGCTTCAGATGAAGACAGGTTTTCCGGCAACATGTCCTGCTCATCAAAATCAGGCTCAGGCTCGTTTTGCAACACCTTGCCATTCAATTTCAATTCGTTGTTTTGCAGGGTCAGATGGGTTTTGATGTTGTTTTCTTCCAAAGTCAGGTATTGCTCCTGCGCCATGCTTTTCACAGTGCTGTCCACCATCAGACGCAGCGTTTCATTGATGTCCTCAATTCCTGCGCGTCCGGCTTCTTCATCCTCGGCATTGACGCTAAACAGGCTGCGCGCTTGGTTGATTGCCATCTGCTCCAACAGTTTTTTCGGAACGCTCACATTGAAATCGGCATGGGTTTTTTTCAACATCTCGCTGAGGCTGTTCAAATCTTTTGCCGCCAAGCCTTTAAAGGCGAGTTTACCGCTGACATCCACTTGACCTTGCGGCATGATGAATTTGAATGTTTTGACATTCAGCACCGGATCATTGGTGAATAAACCTGAAGCTTCGTTTTTGGCGGTTTGGAGCAAGGCGTTTTGGATCTCTTCCTCGCTCATTTTCTTATTGGCGACTTCGGCAAGCTTGGATTTTAAAGCCTGCAAACCTTTGCCGTCCAAATGCTCTGCTGCCACATTGATATCCAACGGACCATATTTATCTTCGCCATAGACCAGCTCTTCAAATTGGAACCGTCCTTCGCTATTGATAAACTTATCAACTTCGTTGGTATTGGTATCGAATTTCAGTTTGCTGACTTCGATTTTGGAAGGCGCGATACTGCCGGTCGGATTGACAAATGCCCCGATCTGCAGATTGGTCACAAGGTTGATCAGCTCGTTCAGCTTGACGTTGTAATCAATGTTTTCTTTCCATTGCAGCAGGAATTTATCCAAAGTAATGCTGCTTTTGCCCAAAGAAAGCTTGTTGCTTCCGTCTGAAGTTTCGGATTGGAAATGTAAATTTTCCATCGAAACATCGCCCTTATCCGCCAACTTGATCTGCAAAGACGGAGCGGTATAGTCGTGGCGGTAGCTTTGGAAATCTTTTTCGTAATCGGTGTTGCCGCTCAAGCCTTTCCAGCTGAGCTTGATGCCGGACAACTCTTCATAGTCGAAAGCCGGAACGCTGAGTTGAAGCTTGCCGCTTCCTCCGAAATAAATCGTATTGCTCATGGTCAACGGAGCTTGTTGGCCAAAGAAGCGGGACAATACTTTTTCGGTTTCCGGATGGTATTTGAACTCTGTTTCCACATGAGCCTGAGTACCGAAACCGCCGGCAAACGGCCCATGGCTGATATGGTTCACAACCGTAATCGGCTCTTGCAAGACGGTTTTCAGATTATCGGGCAGATATTGCTGGGTATTTTGAAGCAATGTCGGTTTCAGGCGTATGACCGTAGTTTCGGTCGCACCGAACCAGCCCCGATCATATTGGTGGGATTCTACGGTTAAAAAACCTGATTCCTGCAACAGCTTTTGTTGTGCAGTCAGGGTTTCTTCTGCTTTGATGCCGAAGTAGTAAGGCGCACCGAGACCCGCGGCGATGGCTACGGCTACGGTCGAAATAAGATACTTTTTCATTGCTACAAACAGATAGGTTGAAAGCGATAAGAATAGCATTTTTTGGCCGATTTGTCTTTTGGGTAGCTTAGACGGTACAAATTAGTCCATATTTGGTACTTTTCCATCCTCATGAACCAGCTGCTTATGTTCCATTATCCCAAGCGTTCTGATTTATAATCGGGTCGTCTGAAAACCTGCCCACTACCATCCGCCCCATGACCACGGACTTCGACATCCCCCTCTTCCTCAAAAACCTGCCCAACCTGCCCGGCGTATACCGTTTTTTCGACGAAGGCGGCAACGTTTTATACGTCGGCAAAGCCGTCAATCTCAAGCGGCGCGTGTCCGGTTATTTCCAGAAAAACGACCATTCCCCGCGCATCGCATTGATGGTGAAACAGATTCACCACATCGAAACCACCATCACCCGTTCCGAAGCCGAAGCCCTGATTCTCGAAAACAACTTCATCAAAGCCCTGTCGCCCAAATACAATATTCTTTTCCGCGACGACAAAAGCTATCCCTACCTAATGCTCAGCGGGCATCAATATCCGCAGATGGCGTATTACCGCGGCACACTCAAAAAGCCCAACCAATACTTCGGCCCCTATCCCAACAGCAACGCCGTGCGCGACAGCATCCAAGTCCTGCAAAAAGTCTTCATGCTGCGTACCTGCGAAGACAGCGTGTTCGAACACCGCGACCGCCCTTGCCTGCTGTATCAAATCAAACGCTGCACCGCGCCCTGCGTCGGACACATCAGCGAAGAAGACTACCGCGACAGCGTACGTCAAGCTGCCACTTTTCTCAACGGCAAAACCGACGAACTGACCCGCACCCTGCAACACAAAATGCAGACCGCCGCCGCCAACCTGCAATTTGAAGAAGCCGCCCGCTATCGCAATCAAATCCAAGCACTCGGCATCATGCAGAGCAACCAGTTCATCGACAGCAAAAACCCGAACAATCCCAACGACATCGACCTGCTCGCGCTTGCCGTTTCAGACGGCCTCGTCTGCGTACACTGGGTCAGCATACGCGGCGGGCGGCACGTCGGCGATAAAAGCTTCTTCCCCGACACCAAAAACGATCCCGAACCGAACGGGCAAGATTACGCCGAAGCCTTCGTCGCCCAACATTATCTGGGCAAAAGCAAACCCGACATCATCATCAGCAACTTCCCTGTGCCCGACGCATTGAAAGAAGCCTTAGAGGGCGAGCACGGCAAACAAATGCAGTTCGTGACCAAAACCATAGGCGAACGCAAAGTCTGGCTGAAAATGGCAGAACAAAACGCACAGATGGCGATTGCCCAACGCCGCCTGCAACAAAGCAGCCAGCAACACCGCATCGACGGGCTGGCAAAAATCCTGAACATGAATTCAGACGACCTCAACCGCCTCGAATGCTTCGACATCAGCCACACCCAAGGCGAAGCCACCATCGCCTCCTGCGTCGTGTACGACGAACAAAACATCCAGCCCTCGCAATACCGCCGCTACAACATCACCACCGCCAAACCCGGCGACGACTACGCCGCCATGCGCGAAGTCCTCACACGCCGCTACGGCAAAATGCAGGAAGCCGAAGCCAACGGCGAAAGCGTCAAATGGCCGGATGTCGTATTGATTGACGGCGGCAAAGGACAAATCGGCATCGCCGTATCCGTATGGGAAGAACTCGGGCTGCACATCCCCTTGGTCGGCATCGCCAAAGGCCCCGAACGCAAAGCCGGCATGGAAGAACTCATCCTCCCGTTCACCGGCGAAACCTTCCGCCTGCCGCCCAACAGCCCCGCCCTGCACCTCCTGCAAACCGTGCGCGACGAATCACACCGCTTCGCCATCACCGGCCACCGCAAAAAACGCGACAAAGCCCGCGTTACCTCGTCCCTCAGCGACATCCCCGGCGTAGGCAGCAAACGCCGCCAAGCCCTGCTCACCCGCTTCGGCGGCCTGCGCGGCGTCGTTGCCGCCAGCAAAGAAGATTTGGAACAAGTCGAAGGCATCAGCAAGGCATTGGCGGAAACCATTTACGAGCATCTGCATTAAACGATAGGGTAAATAAAGCAAGAGGTCGTCTGAAAAGTTTTCAGACGACCTCTTGCTTTATTTGCCATGCCATATCAAAAACAATATTTTTTTAAAACCTTATTAGGAACGTATTGATAAATATCCCGAAATTCTTTCTTTACCGCGCCTGAAGCAGGATTCAGCTTCTCATTCCGCACCAATTTTATTTTATCTTTGGTTACTTCCGACAAGGATGCAGCGGTATAGCGGTATTCCTGATGCGAACCTGCCGTCAAACGGTCTCGGGTAAATTCATACCGGTATTTAGCCAGTCCCGTTTCCCCATAAAAATCAACATCCATCCTGCAACGTCCTTGCGGTTGGGCAAACAATATCAACCCGCTTCCCTCCAGACTCAATTCAAAATCCGTCAAATCCCTTTCATAAACTTTTTTCCATTGGGAATGATGACTTTGAGCAGCAAGCAAACCCGAGCTCAAACATAAAACTGAAACCAATAAACCCTTAGCGACATTCATATGATTACACCTAGATTTGAAGAGCCTATTATTAAAGCAAAGAACTAAAAATAATACAATTGGGTTTCAATCAACTCAATCCCGCTCATCAAACAAGCCGACATCAAACAAATCCGGCTCACTCATCCGAGTACGGCAATCAACCTTAATGTCCTCGTGAACCCGACAGCAACACGGCAGAATCTCACCGGGCGCGACAAAGGCCAGCGGGAAATCGTCGTAGGACACCCTGCCGTCCAATATTTTGACGCGACAGGAACCGCAATAGCCGCTGCGGCACTGGTATTCGACCTCGTGGCCGGTGCGCTCCAAGCCCTCCAATAAGGTTTCTCCCTCTTGAAGCTCGAAGGTTTTGTCGTGTGTGCTGATAAGTATCATATCGTTATTTTGGGGACGAAAGGCCGTCTGAAAGTTTTCAGACGGCCTCAAAGACCATGAAACTACAGAAAAGCCGCTAAGCCCGATTACAGTTCGAAATCGCCCAAATCGTCCGCGCTGACTTCCGAATCGATCTGACCGATTAAGTAAGAAGAAATTTCGACTTCCTGCGGCGCGACCTGCACGTTGTCGGACGACAGCCACGCGTTAATCCACGGAATCGGGTTTTGGGTGGCACCTTCGAATCCGGCGGGCAAACCGACCGCCTGCATACGCAGATTGGTGATGTATTCGACGTATTGCGCCAGAATTTCCTTGTTCAGACCAATCATCGAACCGTCTTTAAACAGATAGGCCGCCCATTCTTTTTCCTGCTCCGCCGCTTTTTTGAAGAGTTTGAAACATTCGTCCTGCAATTCGACAGCGATTTCCGCCATTTCAGGATCATCGGCACCGGCGCGCATCAGGTTGAGCATATGCTGGGTGCTGGTCAGGTGCAGGGCTTCGTCACGGGCAATCAGCTTGATGATTTTAGCGTTGCCTTCCATCAATTCACGCTCGGCAAAGGCGAACGAGCAGGCGAATGAAACGTAGAAGCGGATGGCTTCCAATACGTTGACGCACATCAGGCAGAGATAGAGTTTTTTCTTCAACTCGCGCAAAGACACGGTAACGAGCTTGCCGCCGACATTGTGCGTGCCTTCACCCAACAGATTGTAATACTGAGTGTATTCAATCAAATCATCGTAATAGCAGGCAATATCTTCAGCGCGGGCGATGATGTATTCGTTCTGCACGATGTCGTCGAACACGACCGACGGATCATTCACGATATTGCGAATGATGTGAGTGTAGCTGCGCGAGTGGATGGTCTCGCTAAAGCTCCACGTTTCAATCCAAGTTTCCAGCTCGGGAATCGACACCAAAGGCAGCAAGGCAACATTCGGACTACGGCCTTGGATGGAATCGAGCAGGGTTTGGTATTTCAGATTGCTGATGAAAATGTGTTTTTCGTGTTCGGGCAGGTTGGCGTAGTCAATACGGTCGCGCGACACGTCGATTTCTTCCGGCCGCCAAAAGAAAGACAATTGTTTTTCGATCAGTTTTTCAAATACTTCGTATTTCTGCTGGTCATAACGGGCAACATTAACCGGCTGACCGAAAAACATAGGCTCTTTAAGCGCATCGTTTTTGGTTTTGGAAAAGGTGCTGTATGACATGACTAGGTGTTCGCAGGACATGGTGTTTCTCTTTTTAAAAAATAATATTTAGTTTTCAGAGTGCCTTTTGATATTCAAAACAAGACCATCTAAAAATTATTCACAAATCTCAATCATAAGCCATTATTTAAATAACTTTCATTTTTTACTTTGCTCTTTTATTTCGGATATACATTTGTGAACGATTTTCTGACAACCTAGTTTCAAAAATATCAATTACACGCACTAAATCTCCCAACTTCGTATAACCATAATTTTTACTATCAAAAGATGATTGGTTATTGATAATCTTCCCAACATTACTTAATGATGCCCAACCGTCTTCATCACAACTATTGGCAATGGCTTCTCTTAATAAATTCATTAATGTAGTATCACATTTAAGTTCATTAGCAGCTCTCTTCCGAATTTCAGCTGGTTGAGCATTTATCCCACTGCTTTTATCAAAACTTGCATCTAAAAATAAAAATTTGCTACATGCAGCAACCAACGACTTAGGTGTTTTATGTTCGCCAAAACCAATGACTTGTTTCCCTTCCATTTTTATTCTCATTGCTAACGGTGTGAAATCACAATCGGAAGAAACAATGCAAAAAACGTCTATTTTATCTTGAAATAATAAATCCATTACATCTATGGTCATCGCCATATCCGTTGCATTTTTACCCTTTGTATAATCAAACTGTTGAACAGGTGCTAGAGCATAATCCAATAAGACAGCTTCCCAACCTTTTAATTGTTCACTTTTCCAATTCCCATAAATTTTTCTTATCATTACTGAACCATAATTTGCAAGCTCATTAAGAATAAAATCAATTTTCCCAAAAGGTGCGTTATCTGCATCTATAAAAAGAGCGACAATAGATTGTTCAGGTATATTCTTCAATTTGTTTTCCCCCTATGTTATTTATTATTTCAGACGACCTCGTGAGGTCGTCTGAAATCCCTCTTATCAAATCTTACAAGCCCCCCCAGCACAGCCGTCATCCTGAATATCGGTCTGCGTATCGTCCGCGCCGTCTCGGGTGTTGTGGTAGTACAGAGTTTTGACGCCGTATTTGTAGGCGGTCAGCAAGTCTTTAAGCATTTGTTTCATGGAAACTTTGTTGCCTTCGAATTTGCCCGGGTCGTAGGCGG
>CAJZEA010000016.1:0-16769 GCA_915066515.1 uncultured Neisseria sp.
CTCTTTGAGCTAAGGCGAGGCAACGCCGTACTGGTTTAAAGTTAATCCACTATATCAAGGCAATTCGGGGCAATCAGATATATTGGACCGAAATAATGTCGTATTCGCGTACGCCGCCGGGGGCCTGTACTTCGGCGACATCGCCTTCCTCTTTGCCGATTAGGGCGCGGGCAATGGGGGAGCCGACGTAGATTTTGCCTTCTTTGATGTCCGCTTCGTCTTCGCCGACGATTTGATAGGTAACGTGTTCTTCGGTTTCCAAATCTTCCAGCGTTACGGTCGTGCCGAAGACGATTTTGCCTTCTGCGTGGATTTCAGCGGGATTGATGATGTGCGCCATGGACAATTTGTGTTCCAACTCGGAAATACGTCCTTCGATAAAGCCTTGTTTTTCTTTGGCGGCCTCGTATTCGGCGTTTTCGGACAAGTCGCCGTGCGAACGGGCTTCGGCGATGGCTTCGATGATTTCGGGACGGGCGACGCTTTTGAGGCGTTGCAATTCTTGTTTGAGCAATTCTGCGCCGCGTACGGTCAATGGAATTTTTTGCATGGTTTGTCATCTCCGCAAAAGCGTTTGGACTGCTTTTGCCTAGTAAAAAATGCGGTAAATATAATCCGCAAAATGAAAATAAAAATACAAGCCGCCTAAATCTCGGCGGCTTGTCTGTGTAAGAATGAATGGCGGTATTGTACCAAAATCAGGGGAAACTGCAACGGCAATCGGCTTTTTCCCTGCTCTGGTGTGGCTTTAGTCCAAATGTTCGCTGCTTTGTGCCAAAACGGTACGGTTGCCGTTGGTTTCGGCAGGCGAAACGATGCCGTCTGCTTCCATTTGGTCAATCAGGCGGGCGGCGCGGTTGTAGCCGATGCGTAATTGGCGTTGGATGCCCGAGATGCTGGCTTTGCGCGTTTTCAGAACGACGGAGACGGCTTCGTCATACATCGGATCAACTTCGCTGTCGCTGCTGCGGCTGATACCCGGCAGATCGTCGGTTGTGCCGCTCATCAGAATATCGTCAATGTAATCCGGTTCGCCGAATTGTTTCAGATATTCGACTACGCGGTGTACTTCGTCGTCTGAAGCGAACGCACCGTGAACACGTTGCGGATAGCCTGTTCCGGGCGGCAGGAACAGCATATCGCCTTGTCCGAGCAGGTTTTCCGCGCCCATTTGGTCGAGAATCGTACGGCTGTCGATTTTACTGGACACTTGGAAGGCGATGCGTGTCGGGATGTTGGCTTTAATCAGACCTGTGATGACATCGACGCTGGGGCGTTGTGTGGCAAGAATCAAATGGATGCCTGCTGCGCGGGCTTTTTGGGCAAGGCGGGCAATCAGTTCTTCGATTTTCTTGCCTGCGGTCATCATCAAATCGGCGAACTCGTCAACCACGACTACGATAAACGGCAGTTTTTCCAAAGGTTCGGGATCGTCGGGCGTCAGGCTGAACGGGTTGGCAATTTTCATGCCTTGTGCGGCAGCTTCCATGATTTTTTGGTTGAAGCCCGCAAGGTTGCGCACGCCTACATGGCTCATCAAACGATAGCGTTTTTCCATTTCGTTGACGCACCAGTTGAGCGCATTGGCCGCCAGCTTCATATCGGTAACGACAGGTGCGAGCAGGTGCGGAATGCCTTCGTAAATGCTCAATTCCAGCATTTTCGGGTCAATCATAATCATGCGCACGTCTTCAGGCGTCGCTTTGAAGAGCATAGATAAAATCATGGCATTAACGCCGACCGATTTACCCGAACCGGTCGTACCGGCAACCAGCAAATGCGGTGCTTTGCCCAAGTCGGTAACGACGGGCTGACCGGTAATGTCCTGACCGAGCGCGAGTGTCAGCTTGGATTTGGATTCGGCAAACGCGGGCGAATTGAAGATTTCGCTCAGGCGTATCATTTGCCGTTTCGGGTTCGGTAACTCCAAGCCCATGCAGGTTTTGCCAGGAATGGTTTCGACAACGCGGATAGAGGCAACGCCGAGCGAACGGGCAAGGTCTTTTTCAAGGTTTATAACCGAATTGCCGCGCACGCCGACATCAGGTTCGATTTCGTAACGCGTAATCACCGGACCGGAATAGGAATCCACGACTTTGACTTTAACCTTAAATTCCGCCAGCTTTTCCTCGATGGTGATGCTGTTGTTTAACAATTCTTCTTCGGTCTGTGTGGCGGCCGGGTCGAATTGGGGCGGAAGGAGCAAGTCTGTGGTTGGCAGTGGGTACTTCAGGTCGTCTGAAAACTTGTAAAACGCCCCGGTCTCTTCTTCTGAATCTGCATCAGCATCATCGGCAGCATAACCTGTCGCAAGATCGGCATGATGTATCGGCTGATGATGTTCAAAAGCAGAAATTTCCGTATCTTCCGTATGGGCGGATTCGGTTTCAGCATTTCTCTGTATATTTCCGCCTGCGACTTCATCCTCCGTTTCAGATTCACTGATTAAGTAATCATGAATCGAGCGGACAGGATTATCGCTGACATGCGCATTGACTTCAGAATGGAAAGCAGGGATTTCCCAAGCGGGGCGCGCTACCGGAGGATCGACGATTTCCGGGGCAACAGGTGGCGGCGTAAAGCTTGGCGGTGTCGGGATATCGATTGGCGTCGGGGTAACGGTCGGTACTTCGGGCGGCTCGACTACGGTTGCGGTAGGGGCGGGCTGTCTTGAAATATAGACTGCTTTTTCTTTTGACGGAGCGACAGGTTCGGTGCGAAGCGTTTTAGGCGGGAACAGCGGTTTGCGTGTGACGGAACGCTCAACCGTTTGCTCAGGTCGCAGATCGGCTTCTTCCGACAATTTCACCTGCGCGGCAGCAGATTGCTGCTTGCGCGCCAGTTTTTCCGCCGCCGCTTCAGCATGGCGGACCGTCCGTCTGCGGCTTGCAGGAATCAGGTTTGCCAAAATTTCGTCGTTTTGAATGATTTGCGGCTGGAAATCGCGCACAGGCGCAACAGCGGCGGCAAGGCGCTGGCGTGCTGCCGTACTTCGAGCCAGTGTGTTCCGAATGTCCGTCACATCAATCTCTGCACGGCTATCCAGATTGTCAACGACAGGCAAAATGGCTTCGCGCTCGGCTGTGCGTAATGCGGTTTGCACGGTTTCGATATGCGGCGCACTGGCTTTGGGGATTTGGATGCCATTGACGCCCGCCATGACGCGCTCGCGGGTCCGGCGCAGTACGGGATCGTTGAAATCGATAATCTGCAAACCTTTCATCGGTGTCACCGATGCGCGGATAAGTTGGATTTCCCCATCATCGTTATTCCGGTCGCCTGCAGGATGGCTGACGGTCTGCTGCTCTTCCCATTCCTGTAACGCCGCTTCATTGAGCGAACGGGTTGCCTCTTCCAAAGTAATTTCTTCAAAGCCTTCGTCTTTAACGATACGGGGAATATATTCAGGCTCTTCGGTTTCGACAAAAGGAACGATATACGGCGTATCTTTCCTTTCGGCTGCGTGCTGTTGAGGCGGCTCGGCTTGGGGGACTTGTTCTGCCGACGGATTTTCAGACGACCTTTCAATATCGGCATCTTGATGATATTCGTGTTTTGCTTCTTGGCTTTCGAAGAAATCCGCTATGTCTTCCATACCGGTTTCAGATTCTTCGTGTTCAGTGTTTGCCGGTTGCTCGGATAATTGCTCCTGCTGCGGAGTGTAACGCGCCGCCATCAGGCGCAGGCGTGCGATGGTTTTTCCGTATGCCGCTTTGGCATCTTCTGAAAATTGATGTGGAGAATCAGCATCCTGACCGTTAGGAATATATTTGCCCTCTTGCATGCCGCGCTCTAAGCGCGCCAATTCGTGCTGCCACTCACGTTCTTGTTTTCTGTGCAGCCAAAATACGCCGCAAATGGCACACAATAAAATGATAATCAGCACTGTCCAAAACATTCGCTGTTTCCCTTGAAATAAACGGCAAAGGTCGTTATTTTAGCGTGTTTCAGCACTAAACAAAACAAGTCCGCAGCGAATTTCGTCTGCGGGGTATAATGCAGGTCGTCTGAATATTTACCCTCGGTCTGGTTTCGTATGAATTTTCAAGCCGCATGGTTTTCCAGTTCGATTTTAATCGCCGCTTGGCTGCTGTTGTCCATTCTGCTTCTCGCTTACGCGCGTCCAGCATGGCAATCCATGCAGAAGCACCATTCCGCCTTCATCCTCTCCGCCCTGATACTGACGACCGCATGGTGCCTGAATGCAATGACTGACGAAGGGCAGCTCGCGCAAATGAGCTACCACCTGCTTGCCATGAATTTGGTTGCCCTGATGATTGGCGCACCCGCTGCATTATGGCTGGGTTCGGCTTTGCTTCTTCCTTATCTTTTATTGTTCAACGGCGGCGACGGATACGCCTATCCCGTCAACGCCCTCGCCTTGCTCTTACCGCCGCTCATTGTTAATCAGCTCTCTTGCCGCTTGGTCAACCGTCTTCCCGCTAATATTTTTATCTTCATTTTTGTCAACGGCTTCATTGCGTCCGCCGTAGGCATGATGCTGACCGGATTGGTACTGGTCAGCGTTTTGGATATCAGCCATGCCTTCCCAACCTCCGTACTTTGGACCACCGCCTTTCCTATTTTCATCCTGATCGCCTGGGCGGAAGCCTTTCTCAGCGGCATCACTACCGCCATTTTTATCGCACTGAGACCGCAATGGATTAATACTTTTGACGACAACCGATATTTGAAATCCAGCAATAAAATTTGGTAAACGGTAAAAAGGTCGATTGGTTAATATGTATCCCTATAATTTATTTCAATAACAATTAGGTAAAGAAGAAATATTTATGTTTAGCCTAAAAACAGATAGAGACATTTTTAGTAATTTTGAAATTCGGGCGAATATTGTCACTAATTTAGGGAAATTGCCTAACTTAAACGGGTCATATTTATCATTTTTGGTTCGATTTAAAGGTATGGAAATTACTCCTGATGTAATCATATATGGATATGAAGATTCCTTAAATGAAAATAGATATTTAGAAAATAATTATTCTGAATGTAGTAAGGTATTCTGGATGATTGGCTATTCAGGACAAGGAGATGGTTGGTTCATAAATAAACTGGATGGCTCAATCTTCTTTTATGATCATGATTCAGGGGATTATCAAATAGATAATTTCATGAGTTTGAGAATAAATTTTTTAGAATTTCTACAATTATCCCTTTTATACCGTGAGTTAGAGAGATATCTTGATTTAAATAATGGCATAATAGACGAAATCAGCCAAAAACAATTTGAAGATACGGTAAATTCGATACATGATAATTTATTCTCTTCTTACCCTTATAGATATTTTGATACTAAGCCAGCGTCTAACAGCTAAATATTACTATTTCATCAGTTCTCTTTCGAAGCCATTGCCGCTTATTCTGTCATTCAACATATAGTGGATTAACTTTAAACCAGGACAAGGCAACGAAGCCGCAGACAGTACAGATAGTACGGCAAGGCGAGGTAACGCCGTACTGGTTTAAAGTTAATCCACTATACCATTGCAAAGCAATATAAAATTAATAGAAAATTAACTATTGAGAAATTGATAAAATATTTGTTTTTTGCTGATATTGGATGGCAGTTTGTATCTAGAGACGAGTGGGAACATGAGTGTGAAATAAAAACCGAAGGTGGCGTTTCTATTGTCTTTTCATTTGATTTAAAAGGGGTAAAAATTTCTAAATTTTCTATTTCATGGGAAGAGGGAATATAAGGCTATACTCCAAAATCGCCCTCTACTTAAAATTAAAAAAAACAAACAGTGAGTAAGTTATGGAAACCTTTTTTAATTATGTTATATCTCTAGCAGTATCATCATCCAGTTTGCCTTATATTTCAAACTATTATTACGACTCGCAATATGAATGGTTAAAAATATCCATATCTAAAAACAATACTACAAAAGTGTGCGGAAATATCGATATAAGCAAAACCAATCTGCAATATAAACTGCTTTGCGGAAAAGAAAATGGAAAGGGGCTGATTCCATTGGATAAAATAAAATTTCATTACGAAAAGAGCATCTTTTCTGCACAAAGTACCACAAGTGGAAAAGTGCTTTTTTCAGTTTCTTGCACGCAAGAACAATGTAGAGATATAGAAAAATATATTGAGAAGTAATAAGGCTTGAATATATTTTCAAACTCTTTAGGTCGTCTGAAAACCAATTTTCAGACGACCTTTTATCTGAGATACGGATATCATCAAACCATCTTCAAATATCGTCGTTTATGAATGATTTTTCTCTTTCTTACTCAAAAAACTCATGTTAAGCGGAGTAAAGCCCATGCGGAAGCGTGGTACAATATTGTCAACAATTTAAGGCGTTTTCCTCGCGGAGAACGCTGTTTTTCATTCGACATCAAGAGGCTTTTATGAAATTTTTAGACCGTGAGGCGACGATTGCCAAGCCGGGTTTCAACCGTTGGCTGGTGCCGCCTGCCGCTTTGGCGGTGCATCTTGCCATCGGGCAAATTTATGCGTATTCCGTGTTTAACGCGCCGCTGACCAAGCTTATCGGCATTACCGAATCGGCAGCCGGGGATTGGAAGCTGACGACTGTGGGCTGGATTTTCAGTATCGCGCTGGCTATGTTAGGCGCGTCTGCCGCTTTGTTCGGCACTTGGATGGAGCGTGTCGGCCCGCGCAAGGCGATGTTTGTTGCGGCGTGCTGTTTCAGCTTGGGCTTTTTTGTGTCGGCACTCGGCGTCAGTACGCATAATCTGTTTCTCCTCTATTTGGGCAACGGCGTGATCGGTGGCATCGGCTTGGGATTGGGCTATATCGGGCCTGTGTCCACTTTGATGAAGTGGTTTCCCGACAAACCGGGCATGGCGACGGGTTTGGCGATTATGGGGTTCGGCGGCGGTGCGATGCTTGCCTCGCCGTTGTCCGTATCATTGATGAATGCGTTTTCAGACGACGTATCGGTCGGCGTCGCCCCGACTTTTGTCGTGTTGGGGCTGTTTTACCTTGTGTTGATGATGTTCGGCGCCTTCACCATCCGCGTGCCGGCGGAGGGTTGGAAACCTGAAGGCTATGTCGCGCCGAAAGTGAAAAACAAGCTGGTCAGCAGCAATCATGTCAATGTTTCCCAAGCGATGAAAACGCCGCAATTTTGGCTGTTGTTTTGGGTGTTATGCCTGAATGTAACTGCCGGTATCGGCGTTTTGGGGCAGGCTTCGGTCATGATTCAGGAGCTGTTTTCAGAGGCGTCGGTCGGCAAACAAGCGGCAATCGGCGCGGGGGCGGCGGCAGGTTTCGTCAGTCTTTTGAGTTTGTTCAATATGGGCGGGCGGTTTTTATGGTCCAGCGTTTCCGACAAACTCGGACGTAAAAATACCTACACCATCTTTTTCGTACTCGGTTCGTTGCTGTATTTTGCCGTTCCGTCCATTGGCGAGAGTGGAAACAAGGCTTTGTTTATTATTGGATTCTGCATCATCATTTCCATGTATGGCGGCGGTTTTGCCGCGATTCCGGCTTATTTGAAAGACTTGTTCGGCACTTATCAGGTCGGTGCGATTCACGGGCGTATTTTGCTGGCGTGGTCAACCGCTGCCGTGATCGGTCCGGTTTTGGTGAACTACATCCGCCAAAGCCAAATCGACAGCGGTGTTCCCGCCGCGCAGGCATATGGCGTTACCATGTATATTATGGCGGGATTGTTGATTGTCGGTTTACTGTGCAACCTTGCTGTCAGATCGGTTCATGAGAAACACCATGAAACCGACATCAAAACAGCAGCGCACAGCGGCAATCCCGATGACGAGACTGCCGTTTCCGATGCCTACTTGTTGCAGGAAAAAGTTGCGGCAGGCGGTTTTTCGGTTTGGTGGCGTTGGATGTTGGTCGGCGTTCCGCTGGCTTACGGCGTAGTGATGGTTTTCGTCAAGGCATTGGATTTGTTCCGTTAGGCTTTCGGATGCCGACGTTGGGTCGTCTGAAATGCAGATATGGGTTTTCAGACGACCTTTGAGCGGAAAGACCGGCTTTTGTTTGTATAGTGGATTAACCGTCTGATTGGTAAAAGCATTAGTGTGCAATGCCGATTGAGATAAGGTTTGCACGAAGTATCGCAGGGCAAATCGGCAATTTATACCGGACCGGATTTGTGATACATTTTTGCCTTCACAAACCGCAGCAAGCTGCCGGTCAAACGGGAAATCTGTCTTCTTCCCGTTTGTTGACCCATGATAGGAAAAGAAATGTTTTGGTATATCGTAGGATTTTTTGCTTTCGTAGTTGCCGTCCTTGCGCTTTGGGTAAATGCCAGCGCATTTGGTATGCAGGAGGACGGCACGCCGCAATCGGAATATGAAAAACGCTTGGGCTTGGGGGCAAAATTGAAGGATAAGGAAACTGCTATGAAAGAACGCGAAGCGGCAAGGTTTCATCCTGATGATTGATACTGCATTGCGATTCTTCCTTCGGATACACGCCGGACTCGGTGTTCTGAAACCTTAGACCATCATGTAAAAAGGTCGTCTGAAAAACCAAATTTGGTTTTTCAGACGACCTTTTTGTTTACGGCTCCGTTTATTCGATGACAACGCGCGCATTAAGCGGCTGGACGGGGCGGCTGTTGTGCGAACCGATGGCGCGGGTGAATTTTTCTGCCTGCGCCTGGTCGATGTGGTCGTAGGTTTTCAATACCAGCCACGATACGCCTTCGCTGCACGGCGGCGTGGTCAGTGAACCGGCAAAGCGGTAGTAATTCAGCCGTTTCGGCAGCAGGGTGCCGGCGTCGAAGGCTTTGTCGAGGTTTACCTTTCCTTCTTTCATCGGCATCACGTTCCATATAGGTGCGAGGCGGTCGTTGGTCTTGCCGGCTTCGTACAATACTGCCAATACCAAAGGCTGGCGGTTTTCGTCTAGGTGGACGAAGTGGGCTTCCATCGGGAAGGTGCGGCCTTTGATTTGGTTTTCACTGGGGACGTGGAAATGGAATTGTTTCAGGGTGTAGGTGCGGCCGTTCACCGTCAGGGTGTTGCCGCCTTCGGGATAGTTGATTTGGATGGTATGGCCGTTGTTTTCCACGTCAACCGCGCTCGGTTTGTAATTGATTTTGATGGCAGGCAGTCTGCCGGAGACGGTTTCGGTGATGTTGACGGGGGATTGGTTTTTGCCTGTGGAACATAAACGGAACTCTTCAGACAGGCTGCCCCAGCTTTCGGGGGAGTCGTGTCCGGTGTAGCCCCAATGGGTGTGGTTTCCATGTGCTTCGGCGGAGAATGCTGCGAAGGTGGACAGCAGGAAGACAGTCAGGCGAGGCAGCGTGAGGTTCAAGCAGAGCATTGCAATATCCTTTCTGTGAGGAGGAGGGGAAAAAGCATTGCGGTGCGTATGTAGATTATTGTTATTTTTTATTTAACCATAGCCATATTAAATCATCAGGTCAAGCCTTCTTGGGTTAATTCTGTTAATGCTATGAAGTTAAGGCGAATTCATTTTTTAAAAACGATGTTGTCGTTTTAGGAATGGATAATGATTCGAAATAAAAAACTTCCGTTTTTTACACCTTAAAAATTTAAGAAATGCCGACTTATGAAAAAGGTCGTCTGAAAACCTGAATTCGGTTTTTCAGACGACCTTTTGCCTTGCCTGCCAAGGGTTATTTGTGCAGCCCGCATTCTTTGCTGTCTTTGCTTTCCCACCACCAGCGTCCGGCGCGGATGTCTTCGTCTGCTTTGACGGGGCGGGTGCAGGGTTCGCAGCCTATGCTCGGGTAGCCTTGGAAATACAAGGCATTGAGCGGGACGTCGTAGGCTTGCGCGTATGCCCAGACGTCGTTTTCTTCCCAGTCGAAAATGGGATTGAACTTGGCGATGTTGCGGCTGTGGTCGGTTTCTTCGAAATCCAATTCGCTGCGGGTTGCCGATTGACTGCGGCGTTGTCCGGTCAGCCAGGCGGGGGCGTTTTTCAGGGCGCGGTTGAGCGGCTCGATTTTGCGGATATGGCAGCAACGGCGGCGCAGCTCGACGCTGTCGTACATGGCGGTTGCGCCGAATTCCTGCTCAAACTGTCGCGCGCTTTCGGGGTCGGGGTGGAAAACTTCCAGCTCGGTTTGGTAGCGGACGTTGACGGCGGTAATCAGGGCGGCGGTTTCGGGATTGAGCTTACCGGTGTCGAGGGTGATGATGCGCAGGGGGAGTTTCAGGCGGCAGATGGCGTCAGTAATGATCATGTCTTCGACGGCAAGGCTGGAGGCGAAAACGGCTTGCGGATAGCGGCGGGCGATGTGTTTGAGGCGGGTTTCGAGCGTGGCGGTCAACTCGGGCAGCCGGCGCCGTTCGGCTTCGCCTGTCGTCGGGATGCGCCAAAGCTGGGGACGGAAGAGGGACATGGTTGGCTTGTTCCTTGGTTTTTGTTTTCAGACGACCCCTCTTGCGGCAAAGGGGTCGTCTGAAAGTTTGTACGGAACATTATTGTCGGGCGGTCTCGCGCGAAGGGGAAAGAATGCTTTTCTATTTCTTTATAACCAAAGCGATTGCTGCTGGTCTTTCGGCACGAGGTGGTTCACGCCTATGCCGATGAGACGGAAAGCGTCTTCGCGCTGGGGCGGCACGCGCTGTATCAGGGTTTGCGCGGCGCAAAGCAGGGCGTCGGTGTCGGGCAGGACAGAAGAGTAGGTCAGGGAGCGGGTGATGATGCGGAAATCATGGGTTTTCAGCTTAAGGGTTACGCCTTTAGCTTCGACGTTTTTGCGCGTGATTTGCCGCCACAAGTCTTCAGCAAGATGGGGCAGATGTCCTGCCACCTGTTCGAGCGACAGGTCTTCGGGCAGGGTGATTTCGGTGGAGATTTGGAGGCGTTCGCGTTCGGCTTTGACGGGGCGTTCGTCCGTACCGCGTGCCAAATCATAAAGGCGGTAGCCGTAGCGTCCGAAATGGTTTAACAGTTCGCCGCGCTCAAAACGGCGCAAATCGCCTGCCGTCTGCATACCCAGCGACTGCATTTTTTTCAGCGTTACCTTGCCCACACCGGGGATTTTGCCCAAGGGCAGGGTTTCCAAAAAAGCCATGACTTTGTGCGGCGGCAGGACGAATTGCCCGTTCGGCTTGCGCCAGTCCGACGCGATTTTCGCCAAAAATTTGTTCGGCGCGATGCCTGCGGAAGCGGTCAGGCCGGTTTCCGCAAAAATGGCGGCGCGGATTTCTTTGGCAACTTCGCTGGCGTATGGGATGTTTTTGAAATTATGGGTCACGTCAAGATAGGCTTCGTCCAGCGACAGGGGTTCAATTAAATCAGTATAACGCCTGAATACGGCATGAATCTGCGAGGAAACCTGACGGTACAAATCGAAATGCGGCGGCACATACACCGCTTGCGGGCACAGCCTTTTCGCCGTTGCCACCGACATCGCGGAATGCAACCCGAACTGCCGCGCCTCATACGATGCGGCGCAAATCACCGAACGCGCACCCTCCCACGCGACGACCACGGGCAGCCCTTTCAAATGCGGCTGCTCGCGCAGTTCTACCGATGCGTAGAACGCGTCCATGTCGATATGGATGATTTTGCGCTGGGACATTGAAGACGGTCGGGAAGGAAAAAGAGACGGGTATTTTAGCGGAAAACGATAGAGGAAGGTCGTCTGAAACGGCATTTGGTTTTCAGACGACCTTTGATCAGAGAAAGCAAACAGACTTTGCAGATTTGCCCAATGGCTCGAACCTACGCCGTTTCATGCGCCCATTGGGGTAGGGTGGTTTTTTGTTTGCAAAAAGCGAACAGACGCTGCCCATTGCACTTTTCAAACATCAGCTCTACGCCGCTTTGCAAACGCAAAATCAGGGCGGAAGGCGTATCGATTTTGATGAAGTCGATATGGTGTTGCACAAGTTTGGCAATGGCGGAATACAAATCAAGCTTGTCCGCGTGCCTGAAAAACCAAGGGTTTAAGCTCAACCAACGCCCGCCGTTCAGCGAGGTGCCGGGTTGGAAGTCCGCTCGGATTTGAGTCAGGCGGTCGTCTGAAAAATGCAATTCGATATCGCCGTAGAGCCAAATATTCCACCCCTTTTTTACCAAAAGCCCTTTGGGCACGCATTCGGGCGCAGGGAACATTTGCAGGATCATCTCCGCCGTCTGCCCGATCTCCAGATAATCAAATCGGCCTGTGGTCAGAAAGTCGTACATATCGACGGAAATCGGGAAATGGTAGCGCATGGTCGTTTCAGACGAGGTGTGAAATATGGGCTATCTTAGTTCAAAATATAAATGCAATCAATTCTTATTTTTATTTATTTGGCTCATTATGTGGATTAAATTTAAATCAGGACAAGGCGACGAAGCCGCAGACAGTACAGATAGTACGGAACCGATTCACTTGGTGCTTCAGCACCTTAGAGAATCGTTCTCTTTGAGCTAAGGTGAGGCAACGCCGTACTGGTTTAAAGTTAATCCACTATAAAAGCCGTATTCCTTATCGGTACGCTATTTCAGACGACCCCTCATCAATCACGGCACTTTGCCTGTCCCGACTTCCTTACAGTGTCTTCCCGCCGTTTTTTCCCGTAAAATAATGCCTTTAACTCACGATACTTGTTTTCAGACGACCTGTCCCCACCGTAGAGGTCGTCTGAAATCCATTCTCTCTCAATTAAACCCAATACAATGATTCAAAAAATATTCTCATGGTTCGAATCCCGAATCGACCCTTACCCCGAAGCCGCCCCGAAAACGCCTGAAAAAGGGCTGTGGCGGTTTATCTGGAGCAACATCGAAGGCTTGCGCAAATGGATTGCCGTTTTGGCAGTGTTTACCGCCGGTATCGGCATCATGGAAGCCCTGCTGTTTCAATTTATGGGTAAAGTCGTGGACTGGCTCGGCAAATACACACCCGCCACCCTGTTTGCCGAAAAAGGCTGGGCGTTGACGGCGATGGCGGCGATGATGGTGTTTTTCGCCCTTTGGACCTTCCTCGCGTCCAACGTGCGCCTGCAAACCCTGCAAGGCGTGTTCCCCATGCGCCTGCGCTGGAATTTCCACCGCCTGATGCTGGGGCAGAGCCTCGGTTTTTATCAGGACGAATTTGCCGGCCGAGTGTCCGCCAAAGTCATGCAGACCGCGCTGGCGTTGCGCGACGTGGTGATGACGGTTGCCGATATGGTCGTGTATGTGCTGGTGTATTTCATTACTTCCGGCGTGATTTTGATTTCGTTCGACAGCTGGCTGCTGCTGCCCTTTATCGGCTGGATGATTGGCTTCGCCTTGGTGATGCGCTTCCTGATTCCCAAGCTCGGCAAAACCGCTTCGCGTCAGGCGGATGCGCGCTCGCTGATGACCGGCCGCATTACTGACGCCTATTCCAACATCACCACCGTCAAACTCTTCTCCCACGGCGCGCGCGAGGCGGCCTACGCCAAGCAGTCGATGGAAGAATTTATGGTTACGGTACACGCCCAAATGCGTTTGGCGACGCTCCTGCACACATGCAGCTTCATCGTCAACAGCTCGCTGACCGCCGGCACGACCGCGCTGGGCATCTGGCTTTGGTATCACGGACAGGTCGGCGTCGGCGCAGTGGCGACCGCCACCGCTATGGCGTTGCGCGTCAACGGCCTGTCGCAATACATCATGTGGGAATCCGCCCGATTGTTTGAAAACATCGGCACCGTCAACGACGGCATGGTAACCCTGTCCAAACCGCAAACCATCCTCGACAAGCCGAACGCCCTGCCGCTGAAAGTGTCGCAAGGCGAAATCAAGTTCGAACACGTCGATTTCTCCTACGAAGCCGGCAAGCCGCTGCTCAACGGCTTCAACCTCACCATCCGCCCGGGTGAAAAAGTCGGGCTGATCGGACGCAGTGGCGCGGGCAAATCCACCATCGTCAACCTGCTTTTGCGCTTCTACGAACCGCAAAGCGGCACGATTTCGATTGACGGGCAGAACATCGGCGACGTTACCCAAGAAAGCCTGCGCGCCCAAATCGGTTTGGTCACGCAAGACACTTCGCTCCTGCACCGCTCCGTGCGCGACAACATCGTTTACGGCCGCCCCGACGCCACCGAAGCCGAAATGATTTCCGCCGCCGACCGCGCCGAAGCATCCGACTTCATCCCCAACCTCAGCGACGCCAAAGGGCGGCGCGGTTATGACGCCCACGTCGGCGAACGCGGCGTGAAACTCTCCGGCGGCCAGCGCCAGCGCATCGCCATCGCCCGCGTCATGCTCAAAGACGCGCCGATTCTGTTGCTCGACGAAGCCACCAGCGCGCTGGATTCCGAAGTGGAAGCCGCGATTCAGGAAAGCCTCGACAAAATGATGGACGGCAAAACCGTGATTGCCATCGCCCACCGCCTGTCCACTATCGCCGCCATGGACAGACTCATCGTTTTGGACAAAGGCCACATCGTCGAACAAGGCACTCATGCCGAACTTCTGGCGCAAAACGGACTGTATGCCAAACTGTGGTCGCGCCAAAGCGGCGGCTTTTTGAGCGAACACGAAGGCGAAGCCTGAGCAAACAGGTAAAGGAGGCCGTCTGAAAAGGGCAAAAGCCGTTTTTCAGACGGCCTTTCCCATTGCCAACGGCGGCAAAATATGCCATAACCGCGCCCACATTACGCGAATGGAAAAACAGCATGACAGACGGACAAGAACGCCATGACTGGCTGCGGCTGGCACTGATGCCGCACATCGGCGCGGAAACCTTCCTGCAGCTTATCCGCCATTTCGGCACGGCTACCGCCGCGTGGCAGGCGGATGCCGCAGCCGTACGGCAGGTGCTGGTGCGCAAAGCCGCGCAGGAAGCATGGGCAAACCGGCGCGGAGAAGCCGAACAGGCCGCCGAAGCCGCCGAAAAATGGTCGGAACAGGAAAACTGCCGCCTGCTGCTGTTGTGCGACGAAGACTTCCCCGCCATGCTGTCCGAAGGCATCACCCCGCCGCCGATGCTGTTCGTCCGCGGTAACGTCGGACTGCTGCACCGCCCGTCCGTGGCCATAGTCGGCAGTCGCCACGCCACCCCGCAGGCACTGCGTATCGCCCACGACTTCGGCCGCAGCCTGTCCGAGCGCGGGATTCCCGTCGTTTCGGGCATGGCTGCCGGCATTGATGCGGCCGCCCATCGCGGCGCATTGGCGGCCGGCGGCGGCACCGTGGCCTTTTGGGGGACGGGCATAGACCGCATCTACCCGTCGTCCAACCGCGAACTGGCCTACGAACTCGGCGAAAAAGGTGCTATCGTATCCGAATTTCCGCTCGGAACCCGCCCGCTGGCAGGCAACTTCCCGCGCCGCAACCGCCTGATAGCCGCACTCTCGCAGGCCGTGCTGGTGGTGGAAGCCGCCTTGGAATCGGGTTCGCTGATTACCGCGCGGCTGGCGGGCGAAATGGGGCGCGAGGTGCTGGCCGTTCCCGGCTCGATAGACAACCCGCACAGCAAAGGCTGCCACAAGCTGATTAAAGAAGGCGCGAAACTGACCGAATCGCTGGAAGACATCCTGCAGGAATGCCCGCAACTGTTGCCAGAAAGTGCCGCTTCATCATATTCTATATATAAGGAAACGCCCGTACGGCGGAAAATTTCTGCCAGCCCTGCGGCAGAAACGGACGACGATCGGAAAGAAGTTATTGAAAACAAAGAATACAGGCCGTCTGAAACCCCGCCTTCCCCGGCGACGGCCTCAAACGATGCCGCCGCCCTTCTTGAGAAAATGGGCTACGGTCCCATACATCCCGACACTTTGGCCGAACAGCTGGACAAAAACGCGGCCGACATTTACGCCGCCCTGTTGGAATTGGAACTGAGCGGACTCGTTGCCGCCATGCCGGGCGGGCGTTACCAACGCATCGGATAAACAGGCCGTCTGAAAACGCGGCCGGACAAGGAATAAAAAATGGTGGAATTGATAGCCTTCTTAATCGAACACTTCCAAGACTTCGACTCCTGCCCTTCGGGCGGCGATTTGGGGCACGTTTTGGAAGAAGTGGGCTTCGACGAGGCCGACATACACAAACTGCTGATGTTGATCGACGTATTGAACGAAGCATCGCAATGGGAAGTTGCCGAACAAAGCGGCACCGCCATGCGCGTTTATTGGACGGAGGAAAGCGACAGGCTGCCGATGGAAGTTCGCGGCCTGCTGCACTACCTCGAACAGGCCGGCGCGCTGGATGCCGGACAACGCGAGTTCGTCATCAACGCCCTGATGTTCATGCCCGCCGAAGACATTACCGTCGATATGGCCAAAGTGATGAGCCTGCTGGTGTTGTGGGCGCAGAAATCCGAACTGCCCGTATTGGTGGGCGACGACCTGATGGCCGCGCTGCACGGCGAAGCCACCATGCATTGAGGCCGTCTGAAAACGGCCGCTGCGCTACGGCGCAACACGAAACCCAAACACATTCGATAGCTTTCAGACGGCCTCCCGATACGGCAGAGGCCGTCTGAAACATAAAATCCAATACATTAAAAGAGAACAAACAATGGCGAAAAACCTCTTAATCGTCGAATCACCGTCCAAAGCCAAAACCCTGAAAAAATACCTTGGCGGCGATTTCGAAATTCTGGCCTCCTACGGCCACGTCCGCGACCTTATCCCCAAAAACGGTGCCGTCGATCCAGAACACGACTTCGCCATGAAATACGAGCTGATCAAACGCAACGCCAAACACGTCGATGCGATTGTTGCCGGAGCCAAAGAAGCCGAAAACATCTACCTCGCAACCGACCCGGATAGGGAAGGCGAAGCCATTTCCTGGCATCTTTTGGAAATCCTCAAATCCAAACGCGGCCTGAAAAACATCAAGCCGC
>CAJZEA010000017.1:0-16385 GCA_915066515.1 uncultured Neisseria sp.
TTGTCCATTCGCGGTTGCGGCTGCTGTAACCGTTTTTCATCATCACGCCGAACTGACGCTCAGGCAACAGCAAATCATGGCCTTGCAGGGTTTGGTAATTCACGCCGCCACCCAAGGCACCGCTACCGGTATTGAAAGAGTCAGCGCCCTTCACAATTTCGATGTTGCGCACGAGTTCGGGGTCGATAGACAGGCGCGAGCTGTTGAAGTTGCCATAACGGGCATACAGTGAGTTTTCTTCCGAATCAGGCAGGCTCACGCCGTCAATACTGACGCCGACACGGTTGCCTTCCACGCCACGAATGGCAAAGCCTTTTTGATGGCGGCCGCTGTCGCTCAGACCGACATCGGTGGAATAACGCACCAAGTCTTTGTTGTCGCGTATCATTTCCTGTTGGATGCGGCCGAGGTTGACACGTTCCACGGCGGCGGGCGCGTTGCGATGCCCTTTTACCGTTACCTGTTTCAGTTCGGCTTGCATGGGCTCGGCAGCCGTTGATTGCGCAGCATTATCCGCCGCAAACACGGGATTGCCGAAAATACTGCCGACAAGGGCGGCAATAGGGAGTATGTGTGATGATTTCATGGTTCAAAACCTCAGAAACAATAAAATTGACCAATATTCAGCTTAATTCAACAATGAAAATTTTTGATAATCATTTATATTTCCATTGAAAGCAATGACGAATATAAATCCCTATAACGGATGGCCAATAAATTTTTAAATACGGAAACGGAAACCGGATAAAAGCGGCCTTCCTTGCCCATACCATATGTAAGGGATTGATATTTCAGACTTCAACTGTTTTCCGGCGCAAAATATTGCGCCGGAAAACATATCGCTGGACTATCAATAGCCCTGCATTTAGTGGCGGTGCGGAACAAAGCCTTCCGGAGCTTCCGCGCCTTCAGGCAGACCGAAGGTTTCGCGCAGAACGACTTTGTAGAACGCAAACGCATCTTTTGCGCCTTGAATCGCCTCGGCTTCGGCTTCAGGACTTAAGCCCAAAGCATTCAAATGCTCGACAAAGGCACGCCAATGTTTGCCGCGTCCGTTCGGATGGGGAGCGAGGTGGCGCGCGCCGTGTTCGCCGTTGTAATCCAGCTTTTGCGCATGTTTAAACAAAAATGCCGCGCCCAAATTGGAACCTTCGGCGCAATACAGCCAGCCGATGGCTTTATTGCCGGTTTCGTGCGGCAGCGGTTTGCCGTATTCGTAGGGTTTGTCGCCCAAATCCGCTAAATCCTGCGTTACCGCATCGTAACGCGCCATGTATTCCAGCTCGGGAATGGCTTTGTTCAACTCAGGGTCTTTATAGATATGATCGACCGCTTTGTGGAACACGGATTGCAGCTTCAAGAATTTGATGTAGTTCTCTTTGTTGGTAAACGGCTCGACAGACATAACCAAATTGTCCACGCTGTCGTGAATGGTAGCGGTTTGCTCTTTCAGCCGTTTGGCAAAGGTCAGCTCTTGTGTTTCGCTCATGTGAATATCCTTTGATGATCTACAAAATTTAATTGACGGTTTTGACGAAACCTGTACAACAGGTTTTTCAGACGACCTCAAATGAAGGCTGCCCGAATCAATAAAAAATAAGTGATGGGAAATCTGTGTTTGGGAATGGAAATTTATGATTTTGAGATATTTAGGTACAGAATCGTTTACGAATGAACAAATGAAATCTGTCATATTACAAAACAATTTAGGAATATATATCATTTCTATTACATCATCAAGAATTTAACTTGCTATTATTTACACAAACCTGTTGTTTCCGCATATTTGCAACAAATATGGCAAGGGGTCGTCTGAAAGCGTTTCAGACGACCCCGAATTGATTGCAAACAATACTATTCACATAGTCATAATTTATTTTCCAGACACTGTCTCCCCCATATGTAAGCAATTTGGGCTATCCCTATGTTTTCCTTTATAATACCTGCCTCTTTGACCTCTTCCCTCCTCCATGAAACCGATTCCTAGCTATACGCGCTGGTGGCGTTATAAATCCTACCTGCCCGACGCATCGCTGCCGGCGCATACGGTGGATTGCCCGGACTGCGGCAACCGCATGGATATTCCGCGCCTGCGGCAGGGGCAGGAAGCGCATTGTCCGGTGTGCAATCATGAAGTGGTTGAGGTGGAAAACAATCCTTATGTTGCGCCGCTGGCTTACGCGACGACTTCGCTGATTTTGATGGCGTTTGCGTACAGCATGGTTTATATCCGCGTGGAACTCTTTGGCGTAACATCCGTCCTGTCGCTGCCTGAAATGATGCGGCTTTTGATTTATCAGGATTACGGTTTTCTGGCGGAAGTGATGTTCGTCCTCACTTTCGGTGCGCCGGTATTGTTTTTGCTGCTTTGTTTGTACGTTTATACCGCGTTGGTGCGCGAGCGGGCGTATCCTGCGCTGCGGTTTGCGACGCGGGTTTTGGTCAGGCTGCGCCATGCGATTATGGTGGATGTGTTCTTTATTTCCACTTTGGTGGCGTATATCAAGCTCTCGTCTGTGGCGGAGGTTGAATTCGGCTCGGCATTTTATTTGATGTTTGCGCTGTCGGTCATGCTGATTCGGACTTCGGTCTCGATTCCTCAGCATTGGGTTTATTATAAAATCCACAGGCTGACGGGCGGGGATGCGGTACAAGCGGCATCTGAAGACAAAATTTGTTGCAGCCGCTGCCTGTATTTCCGCGATAAAGACGAGCAGCCTTGCGAGGTTTGCGGTGCGGATTTGTACCGCCGCCGCCCGAAAAGCCTGAGCATTTCGCTGGCGTTTTTGATTGCGGCGTTTATCCTGTATTTCCCCGCGAATATTCTGCCGATTATGATTTCATCGAACCCTACCGCGCTGGAAGTCAATACGATTTTCAACGGCATTGTGTATATGTGGAACGACGGTGACAGGCTAATTGCGGTGATTATTTTCAGCGCGAGTATTTTGGTGCCGGTATTGAAGATTATTGCGATGGCGGTTTTGATTGCGTCTGCTTATTTCAAACCGCCGATGAGCGCGCCGAAAATGTCGGTGCTTTACCGGATTACCGAATCCATCGGCCGCTGGTCGATGATTGATATTTTTGTGATTATTATTTTGATGAGTTCGTTCCACACCAACATGGCGCGCGTCGTCCCCGGTGGGGCGGCGGTTTATTTCTGCCTGGTGGTGGTATTGACCATGCTGTCTGCCTATTATTTCGACCCCCGCCTGATTTGGGACAGGCAGCAGCAGCTTTCAGACGACCCCGATTCCGACGATAACCAGAAACAATGAAAAAACACGATTCTTCTCAAACACATCGCGCACCCGCGCGTGTCAAAAAAACCAATGTCTTCACGTCTATCGTGTGGCTGATTCCGCTGATTGCGCTGATTGCAGGCGGCTGGCTGCTGGTAAAGGACATCCGCAACCGAGGTCCGGTCGTCACGCTTTTGATGGACAGTGCGGAAGGCATTGAAGTCAACAACACGGTAATTAAAGTGTTGAACGTCGATGTCGGACACGTTACCCGCATCAAGCTGCGCGACGATCAAAAAGGCGTGGAAGTCACCGCCCAGCTTAACGCCGATGCGAAAGACCTTATCCGCAGCGATACGCAGTTTTGGGTGGTGAAACCGCGTATCGACCAAAGCGGCGTAACCGGTTTGAGCACGCTCCTGTCCGGCTCGTATATCGCGTTTACGCCGGGCAAAAGCAATGAAACGAAGGACGTATTTGAAGTACAGGACATCCCGCCGATTGCCGCCATCGGGCAAAGCGGCCTGCGCCTGAAGCTGGTCGGTCAAAACGACAAAATCCTCAACGTCAGCAGCCCCGTGCTTTATGAAAACTTTATGGTCGGACAGGTAGAAAGTGCGCATTTCGAGCCTGCCGACCAAACCGTGCATTACACCATCTTCATCCAAAGCCCGAACGACAAATTGATTAATTCGGAAAGCCGCTTTTGGCTGGAGAGCGGCATCAATATCGAAACCACAGGCAGTGGCGTGAAACTCAATTCCGCTCCTTTGCCCGCGTTGCTGTCCGGCGCAATTTCGTTTGATTCGCCGAAAACCAAAAACAGCAAAAATGTGAAAAGCGAAGACAGTTTCACGCTTTACGACAACCGCAGCGAAGTGGCAAACCTGCCCGATGACCGTTCGCTGTATTACACCGCGTTTTTCAAACAGTCCGTGCGCGGTCTGACCGCAGGCTCGCCCGTCGAATATAAAGGGCTAAATGTCGGCGTTGTTTCCGACGTTCCCTATTTCGACCGAAACGACAGCCTGCATCTGTTTGAAAACGGCTGGATTCCCGTGCGCATCCGCATCGAGCCGTCGCGCATGGAAATCAATGCCGACGAACAAAGCAAAGAGCATTGGAAACAACAATTTCAAGCAGCTTTGGGCAAAGGTCTGACCGCCACCATTTCCAGCAACAACCTGCTGACCGGCAGCAAAATGGTCGAACTGACCGACCAACCCTCGTCTTCGCCCAAGCTGCGACCGCACACTGTTTACGCAGGCGATACCGTCATTGCCACACAAGGCGGCGGTTTGGATGATTTGCAGGCAAAAGTGGCGGATTTACTGGAGAAATTCAACAATCTGCCGTTGGATAAAACCGTTGCCGGGTTGAACGGCTCGCTTGCCGAACTCAAATCCACCCTCAAATCCGCCAATGCCGCTTTAAGCTCCATTGACAAACTGGTCGGCAAACCACAAACGCAAAACATCCCCAACGAGCTGAACCAAACCCTGAAAGAATTGCGCCAGACCCTGCAAGGCGTATCGCCGCAATCACCCATCTACGGCGACGTGCAAAATACCCTGCAAAGTTTGGACAAAACCCTCAGAGACGTACAGCCCGTCATTAATACTTTGAAAGAAAAACCCAATGCGCTGATTTTCAACAGCAGCAGCAAAGACCCCATCCCGAAAGGAAGCCGATAATGCGCCTCTTCCCCATTGCCGCCGCCCTGACGCTTGCCGCCTGCGGCACCGCGCAAAGCCCGCAATATTTCGTCCTGCCCGACAGCCAATACATCCGGCCGGCGGCTCAAGGCAGTGAAATAGCGGTCAAAGTCAACCTTGCCGAACCGCTTGCCAACGGGGGCCTCGTTTACCAAACCGACGCGTATCACGTGAATCTGGCGAAGAACCACCTTTGGGCGGCGCCGCTCGACGGCGCGTTGGCAGCGAACCTCAGCAACAAACTCAACCGCCTCAACCCGCGCCATACTTTCGTTCCCGCCTCACGCAGCCAAAGCGGCCAAACCCTGAAAATCTATATCGAAGCCTTCCAAGGCAGCTATCAGGGGCAAACCACCGTCAGCGGCTACGCCCTGTGGCCAGACGGACGCAACAAACCGTTTGACGTTACCACCCCGCAACAAGGCGATGGCTATACCGCCATGCTCGAATCTTTGGAAAACGGTTTGAACGAAGCGGCAAAAAGCATCGCCTATTGATGGGGTCGTCTGAAAACCCGCTGTGGGTTTTGCCAAAACCATTCATCGTGCAAAAGGAAGAAACATGCACAACATCACGCTCTATACCCATCCCTTTTCACGCGGCAGATACGTCGTATGGATGCTCAAAGAATGTGGCGTGAAATACACCGTCGTACCTATCCAGTTCGGCGCACAAATGAAATCCGCCGAATATCTCGCCATCAATCCACAAGGGCAAGTCCCTGCGCTCAAATTTGGTGATGCTGTACTGACCGAATCGACCGCCATCATTACCTTTTTGGCGGAACAGTTCCCCGACAAACACCTCATCCCCGCAGCGGGTACGGTGGAACGCGGCGAATACTACCGCTGGATGTGCATATTGATGCACCTCGAATACGCAGCCTTCAACAAACTGCACAACCTGCCCGTCGATACGCCCGAATGCCGCCGCCAAATCGGTTACGGCGATTTCGATACCGCATGGAACACCTTGCGCGAACACTTGAAAAACCGCGACTACATCGTCAGCAACAGCTTTACCGCGATGGATTTGTACTGCTCCGCGCTGATTCTGCACTTAACGCAAAATTGGAAAGTGTTGCCCGCCGATGAATCCGACGTATTGCAACGCTACGCCGCCAAACATCTCGCCCGCCCCGCTTTCGCCGAAACTACGGCATGGATGCTGGAAACCGCCGCCCAAATGCCGCCTGTTGCATAAATCAAGATTATTAGAACCGAAAGGTCGTCTGAAACCTACTGTACGGGTTTCGCCAAAAACATTCACAACGCAAAAGGAAAAGACATGCAAGACATCACGCTCTACACCCATCCCTTTTCACGCGGCACATACGTCGTATGGATGCTGAAAGAATGCGGTGCGGAATACACCGTCGTCCCCATCCAATTCGGCGCACAGATTCAGTCCGCCGAATATCTCGCCATCAATCCACAAGCCCAAGTCCCCGCACTCAAATTCGGCGATACCGTATTGACCGAATCGCTCGCCATCATTACCTTTTTGGCGGAACAGTTCCCCGACAAACACCTCATCCCTGCCGCAGACACATTGGAACGCGGCGAATACTACCGCTGGATGTGCCTGTCGCTGCACCTCGAATACGCGGCCTTCAACAAACTGCACAACCTGCCTGTCGATACGCCCGAGCGCCGCCGCCAAATCGGTTACGGCGATTTTGATACCGCATGGAACACATTGCGCGAACACTTGAAAAACCGCGACTACATTATCGGCAACAGCTTTACTGCGCTGGATCTGTACTATTCCGGGCTGATTCTGCTCTTAACGCAAAACTTTAAAGTATTGCCTGCCGATGAATCTGATGTACTGCAACGCTACGCCGCCAAACACCTCGCCCGTCCCGCCTTTGCCGAAACCATGGCATGGGCGCAGGAAACCGTTACCCAAATGCCGCCTGCGGAATAAATCAAGGCTATTAAAACAAAAAGGTCGTCTGAAAACCCTTTTCAATCGGGTTTTCAGACGACCTTTTATCAGACGATTGGAAAATCAGTATTTCACCGAATCATTGCCGCTGTTTTTTTGGATAAATTCAATTTTATAACCGTCAGGATCTTCCACAAAAGCAATAACGGTCGTGCCGTGCATCATCGGTCCTGCCTCGCGCACAACTTTGCCGCCTTTTTGTCTGACCCGTTCGCAAGCCTCATACGCATCATCCACTTCCACTGCGATATGACCGTAAGCGTTGCCGATATCGTAGCTTTCCGTATCCCAGTTGTGCGTCAATTCCAATACGGTATTTTCGGCCTCATTACCATAACCGACAAACGCCAAAGTAAACCGTCCTTCGGGATAATCGTGACGGCGCAGCAAAGACATGCCTAAAACATTTTGATAGAAGTCCAAAGATTTTTCGAGGTTGCCAACGCGCAACATCGTATGGAGCAGTCGCATAATGTATTCCTTTTATATTGTTTTAAGAACAAATTTTATCATAGTTCGCCCTAAGCGCCGATTGTCTGCACGGAACGAAATAGCGACACATTTTATCCATAAGAAACAACTTTTTCATCCGTCAGGCAGCTATCCTCGTTTTTCAGACGACCTTGCTTTATAATTATGCTTTATGTGTTTTTCAGAACTATCATGAAGTTAAGACAAACAGCCGCTCTTTTATGGCTGTCCATCCTCTCTTTGCCGGCATTTGCCATCGATTTCGGCCGCATCCCTCAAGACGAAATTTCCGTGTATGTTCAAGAATTGGACAGTGGAAACGTCTTGGTCGATCACCGTTCGAATGTGCCGGTCAACCCCGCATCGACCATGAAGCTGGTTACAGCGTTTGCCGCATTTAAAGCTTTGGGCGGCGATTACCGCTGGACGACCCAATTCAAAAGCGACGGCACGATTCAAGGCGACACCTTGCAAGGCGATATTTATTGGGTCGGCAGCGGAGATCCTGTTTTCGACCAAGAAGGCTTGGTCGGGATGCAGCAGCAATTGCGCGATAAAGGCATACGCAAAATCACCGGCGGCTTGGTACTCGACCGCCATTTATGGGGAGATATTCAAAATCCGAGCGATTTCGAATCCGATGTCGGCTCTCTATTTATGACGCCACCCGACCCGCATATGCTGGCTTACAAAGTCGTATCGGTCAAACCGGAACGCAATGACATGGGCGGTGTGGATCTTGTGACCAATCCGCCCCTTCCCGATATTAAAATCGACAACAAAATCAACGTCACGCCATCAAACGCATCCTGCAAAGCCTTGCAAAACCATATGCGCGCAAACTACAAAGGAGGCGTATTGCATGTTTCCGGCAAAGTTCCGGAATCGTGTTTGGGCAATGAAATGTACGTCAACATGTTGAACATGCGTGAATTTGTACAAAAGAGCTTTATCAACCAATGGCGTTATTCAGGCGGAGAAATTACCGACGGCATCAGGGCCGCATCCGTGCCGCCTCATGCCAAAACGCTGGCAGCACACCAATCCAAACCCATGTCTGCCATTTTGACGGACATGAACAAATATTCGAATAATCTGATTGCGCGCTCCGTATTCCTGAAATTGGGAGGCGAGCATTCCGGCAACTCCGCCTTGCAGCAAGCCTCTTCAGCCGTAAAGCGTGAATTGGCTACCGCGGGCGTGGATACGGAAAACTTGGTCTTGGAAAACGGTTCGGGCCTATCCCGCCGTGAACGCGTCAGCGCCAATATGTTGGCGCAAATGCTGGAAAAAGCCTATTTCAGCCCGTTCAAACAAGACTTCATCGATACCTTACCCATTGCTGGTAAAGATGGCACGCTGAAATACCGCCTCAAACAGGCAGGCCCTGCCCTGCGCCTGAAAACGGGTACGCTCAAAGATGTACGCGCCCTCGCCGGATATTGGCTGGGAGACAAACCCAAGATCGTGGTGGTGGTGATTAACAGTCCGAATGCAACCAACTATCTGAATGATTTGGATAAACTGGTTTCAAAAATCGTACAGCCCGGCGGTGACGCTTGGATTGATGCGAAAATGAAGTGCGCAGAACGAATGGAAGCTTAAAAAGCATCAAAACACTTCAGGCAGCCGGAGAAATGACTTTCCGGCTGCCTGAAGTGTTTTTCAGAGGTCGCAAATCCTACTGTTCCGTTTTACTGAACGAAGCGGGTCACGAATCAGCTTTACCTTTATTTTTCTTATCAGGGAAAATGAAGGAAGCGGCAACCCCGCAGGTCAGCACAACCAATACAACCAGCAAAGACGTATTGGGCGAAATGTCCCATCCGTGATGGAACATATGATTGCTAGCCGACAATCCCAGCTTGGCAGCGATGAAAAACAGCAACACGACCACTGCTTTTTCCAAATGAACCAAATAGCCTTTCAATGCTTCCAATACGAAATAAAGCGTACGCAAGCCCAAAATGGCAAACATCATGGCACTGTAAACAATCAACGGTTCTTTAGATACGGCAATCACCGCAGGTACGCTGTCAAACGCGAACATCACGTCCGACAACTCAATCACTGCCAAACATAAAAACAGCGGCGTTGCGACCAACTGCCCTTTACGCATTTTCTGAGGATGGTTATTTTCAGGATGCTTGAGGTCTTCACCCGCCAGCTCAAGCCGCACCTCGGGATATTGCTCATGCGCTTTTTTCAACTCCTCGCCTTTTAAGAAAAAATGGCTGCCGTAAAGACGGGGAAACACAGGGAAAAAGCGATGGACTGCACGATATGCCAAATGTTCGGAATAATCGGCATCTTCTTCGCCCTCCTCTTCATCCCGACGCAGCATCATAACGGCGGTATAGCCGACAATGACGGCGAAAACCACCTCCACAATCGGTCCCAATGCCAACAGTCCGGTGCCGATGGCGACAAAAATCATGCGGAAAATAATCGCACCGATAATCCCCCAGTATAAAACGCGGTGGCGCAGGCCTTCAGGCACTTTAAACCAAGCAAAAACCGCCATCATTAAAAACAGATTATCTACGGACAATACTTTTTCCAAAGCATAGCCGGTAAAGAACAGGCTGGCGGCTTCACTGCCGTGATGAACCCATAAAAATGTGCCGAACAAAATCGATATCAATACCCAAAACAGCGACCATATCGCGGCACTTTTCAGCGACATCGGTTTGTTGTCCCTATGGGCGAATAAATCGATGGCAATCGCACCCACAGACAAAATCACGAAAACGGCGACGGTTTCAATGGGGAAACCCAAATGGTTCATAAAAAGCCTTTGTTATCAAAGTTATCAAAATAAAGCGTAAGTATAGTGAAACAACGCGGAATAATATAGAGAAATCCAATAAAGATAATGTAATATTCTCAAGAGCCAAGATAAAAGCGATTCCGCTCTTTATCCATACCCAACAGTTTGCCAAGAGGTCGTCTGAAATTTTCAGACGACCTTTTGCCTTGCATCCCCGACTACCAAACCATATCCCATCTATTCAAATTGTTGTCTGACTACATGCAATCTGCGACTGCTTCCAAACGTTTCAGAAAGATAGTTTCAAGCCTATTTAAATGCAATATTTTCAAGATAATTTGTAAACTAATGTTTTTAATATGGTTTGAAAAATATTTGAGTAAAACCGGCGAGCAACGGTCATCACAAGCTTTGCAAGCCTTCTGTTTTCAGGTATGCTCGAACAGATTATTTACAATTTCATATGTCTTAATTACATATCCATTTGAATTAATAAATAATTTATTTTCAATAAGCCACAAAAAAATAGAAATTTCCGCTGTATTTTAATTAGAAAAATGTTTGGGCGTGGATTGCCTGCAATTTCATCAGCCCGTGATTTTGAAGTTTTAGATGAGGAATAGTACATGAATCCCATGTATATCACTTTTGCAATCTATCTGGTTGCTGTTCTCTTGATTGGTCTGGCCGCGTATTTCTCCACGCGCAATTTCGATGATTATATTTTGGGCGGCCGAAGCTTGGGCCCGTTTGTTACGGCGATGTCGGCGGGCGCGTCCGATATGTCGGGCTGGCTTTTGATGGGTCTGCCCGGCGCGATTTATTTGAGCGGTCTGAATGAGGCTTGGATTGCCATCGGTTTGGTCGTCGGCGCGTATTTCAACTGGCTTTTGGTGGCGGGCCGTCTGCGCGTGCATACTGAATATGCCAATAATGCGCTGACGCTGCCGGATTATTTCTTCCACCGCTTCGGCGCGGGCGGACACTTGATGAAAGTGGTTTCCGCGCTGATTATCTTGTTTTTCTTCACGATTTATTGTGCTTCGGGCATTGTGGCGGGTGCAACTTTGTTCCAAAGCTTGTTTGAAGGCATGACTTACAATCAGGCGATGTGGCTAGGTGCGGGGGCAACCATTGCCTATACCTTCTTGGGCGGATTCTTGGCGGTCAGTTGGACGGATACGCTGCAAGCTTCTTTGATGATTTTTGCGCTGATTTTGACGCCGGTAATGGTGTATCTGGGTCTGGGCGGTGCAGAACAAATGTCTGCCGCAATTCAAAGCGTTGCCGCAAGTACAGGCAAGGAATATAACAGCCTGCTTGCTGGTACGACCGTCATCGGCATTATTTCCACTGCCGCATGGGGCTTAGGCTATTTCGGTCAGCCGCACATTTTGGCGCGCTTTATGGCGGCTGAGAGCGCGAAATCGCTGGTGTCCGCACGCCGCATCGGTATGACTTGGATGGTGTTGTGTCTGGCAGGCGCAGTAGCGGTCGGTTATTTCGGCATTGCGTATTTTGGTGCCAATCCTGACCAAACCGCTTCCATGCACGGCAACCACGAACGTATCTTCATCGCGCTTTCTACTTTATTGTTCAACCCTTGGATTGCAGGCATTATTTTGAGCGCGATTTTGGCGGCGGTCATGTCCACTTTGTCTTGCCAGCTTTTGGTTTGCTCCAGCGCGATTACGGAAGACTTCTACAAAGGCTTTTTGCGCAAAAATGCGCCGCAGTCAGAATTGGTGTGGATTGGTCGTCTGATGGTATTGGCGATTGCCATTATCTCGATTCTGATTGCGTCCGACCCTAAGAGCAAAGTTTTGGGCTTGGTGTCTTATGCGTGGGCAGGTTTCGGCGCGGCGTTCGGTCCGATTGTGATTCTGTCAGTATTGTGGAAACGCATTACGGCATACGGTGCTTTGTCGGGCATGATTGCCGGCGCGCTGACTGTGGTGGCATGGGCGGAGTGGGTTAAAAAACCGGCTTTGGCTGCACATGAAACCGGTATTTGGACTATGTACGAAATCGTCCCCGGCTTTATCGCCTGCTTGATTATCGCTATTCTGGTTTCACTGACCGACAAAGAGCCGTCTCGTGAAATCCAAGAACGTTTTGAAAAAGCGGATACAGAATACCGCGAGGCGAAATAAGTGTTTTCAGACGACCTGCCGTTGACCGCAGGTCGTCTGAATTTTTATACGGGAAGGCAGGTTTTATTTTTATATTGATGCTCATGCGGATAATGCACTCTTTGGGCTTTATCTGCTTTTTATCAAAGCAAAAAATCCTGTTTTTGAGATAAATTGCTTGTCCGGCCCTTATAAATTTATTAAGATATTATCTATATGCTTTAAATCTTTTCAGACGACCTCGAAAAGGGATGAGGTCGTCTGAAAATCATCATAAAAACTTTGGAGAACCTTAAAATGTTTGACTTTGCTTTTCCGACACAAACGCCACTGCGCCAAGCGATTACCGATGCTTACCGCCGCGACGAAATCGAAGCCGTTCAGGATATGCTGCAACGCGCCCAGATGAGCGATGAGGAGCGTCGGGCGGCGTCCGAACTCGCGCGCCGTTTGGTTACGCAGGTTCGTGCCAGCCGCACCAAAGCCAGCGGGGTGGATGCGCTGATGCACGAGTTTTCGCTCTCCAGCGAAGAAGGCATTGCGCTGATGTGTCTGGCGGAAGCTTTGCTGCGCATTCCCGACAATGCGACGCGCGACCGCCTGATTGCCGACAAAATTTCCGAAGGCAACTGGAAAAGCCATTTGAACAACAGCCCGTCCCTGTTCGTCAACGCCGCCGCATGGGGCTTGCTGATTACCGGCAAACTGACCGCGCCGAGCGACAAGCAGATGGGTTCGGCTCTGAACCGCCTCGTCAGCAAAGGCGGCGCACCCCTGATCCGCCAAGGCGTGAACTACGCCATGCGCTTATTGGGCAAGCAGTTTGTTACCGGACAAACCATTGAAGAAGCCCTGCAAAACGGCAAAGAGCGCGAAAAAATGGGCTACCGCTTCTCCTTCGATATGTTGGGCGAAGCCGCCTACACCCAAGAAGATGCCGACCGCTATTACAACGACTACGTCCAAGCCATTCACGCCATCGGCAAAGATGCCGCCGGACAAGGCGTTTACGAAGGCAACGGCATTTCCGTCAAACTTTCCGCCATCCATCCGCGCTACTCGCGCGCCCAACACGAACGCGTGATGAGCGAACTCTTACCTCGTCTGAAAGAGCTGTTCCTTTTGGGTAAAAAATACGATATCGGTATCAACATCGACGCCGAAGAAGCCAACCGTTTGGAGCTGTCTTTGGATTTGATGGAAGCACTCGTTTCCGACCACGATTTGGCGGGTTACAAAGGCATCGGCTTTGTCGTTCAGGCATATCAAAAACGCTGCCCCTTCGTCATCGACTATCTGATTGACCTTGCCCGCCGCAACAACCAAAAACTGATGATCCGCCTCGTTAAAGGCGCGTACTGGGACAGCGAAATCAAATGGGCGCAAGTGGACGGCCTGGACGGCTATCCGACCTACACCCGCAAAGTCCATACCGACATTTCCTACCTCGCCTGCGCGCGCAAACTGCTGGACGCGCAAGACGCCGTGTTCCCGCAATTCGCCACCCACAACGCCTACACCTTGGGCGCGATTTACCAAATGGGCAAAGGCAAAGACTTTGAACACCAATGCCTGCACGGCATGGGCGAAACCTTGTACGACCAAGTGGTCGGTCCGCAAAACTTAGGCCGCCGTGTGCGCGTGTACGCCCCGGTCGGTACGCACGAAACCCTGCTTGCCTACTTGGTGCGCCGCCTGTTGGAAAACGGCGCGAACTCGTCGTTTGTCAACCAAATCGTCGATGAAAACATCAGCATCGACACGCTGATCCGCAGCCCGTTCGACACCATCGCCGAACAAGGCATCCACCTGCACAACGCCTTGCCGCTGCCGCGCGATTTGTACGGCAGGGGTCGTCTGAATTCTCAAGGCGTCGATTTCAGCAACGAAACCGTGTTGCAACAGCTTCAAGAAAAACTCAACCGCGCCGCCGCGCAAGACTTCCATGCCGCATCCATTATCAACGGCAAAGCCCGCGATGTCGGCGAAGCGCAACCGATTAAAAACCCCGCTGACCACGATGACATCGTCGGCACAGTTAGCTTTGCCGACGCCGCGCTTGCCCAAGAAGCCGTCGGTGCAGCCGTTGCCGCGTTTCCTGAATGGAGCGCGACGCCAGCCGCCGAGCGCGCCGAATGCTTGCGCCGTTTCGCCGACTTGCTGGAACAACACACCCCCGCACTGATGATGCTTGCCGTGCGCGAAGCGGGTAAAACGCTGAACAACGCCGTCGCCGAAGTGCGCGAAGCCGTCGATTTTTGCCGCTACTACGCAGGCGAAGCCGAAAACACTCTGCCCAAAGACGCCAAAGCCGTCGGCGCCATCGTCGCCATCAGCCCGTGGAACTTCCCGCTCGCCATCTTTACCGGCGAAGTCGTTTCCGCATTGGCAGCCGGCAACACCGTCATCGCCAAACCTGCCGAACAAACCAGCCTGATTGCCAGCTATGCCGTTTCCCTGATGCACGAAGCAGGCATCCCGACTTCCGCCTTGCAACTTGTCCTCGGCGCAGGCGATGTCGGTGCGGCACTGACAGGCGACCCGCGTATCGGCGGCGTGATTTTCACCGGTTCGACCGAAGTGGCACAGCTGATTAACAAAGCCCTCGCCAAACGCGACGACAGCCCCGTATTGATTGCCGAAACCGGCGGTCAGAATGCCATGATTGTCGATTCCACCGCGCTGCCCGAGCAAGTTTGTTTGGATGTGCTCAACTCCGCCTTCGACAGTGCGGGACAACGCTGCTCCGCCCTGCGTATCCTTTGCGTCCAAGAAGATGTCGCCGACAAGATGCTCGCCATCATCAAAGGCGCGATGGACGAATTGGTCGTCGGCAAACCCGTTCAACTTACCACCGACGTAGGCCCCGTCATCGATGCCGAAGCGCAGCAAAACCTGCAATCGCACATCAACAAAATGAAAGGCGTTGCCAAGTCTTACCACGAAGTCAAAGCCGCTTCCGATGTTGATCCTGCGAAATCCACTTTCGTGCTGCCGATTTTGTTCGAACTCAACAATTTGAACGAACTCACCCGCGAAGTCTTCGGTCCCGTCCTGCACGTTGTCCGCTACCGCGCCGACGAACTTGACCAAATCATCGATCAAATCAACAGCAAAGGCTACGCGCTCACCAGCGGCGTACACAGCCGCATCGAAGGCACGGTCAAACGTATCCGCGAACGCATCGAAGCGGGTAACGTTTACGTCAACCGCAACATCGTCGGTGCCGTCGTCGGCGTACAACCGTTCGGCGGACACGGTATGTCAGGTACAGGCCCGAAAGCGGGCGGTTCGTTCTATCTGCAAAAACTGACCCGCATCCCCGAATGGGTTGCCCCGCCGCTGAGCCGTATCGGACAAGCGGACGAAGTCGCGCTCAAACGCCTTGAAGCCCTGATTCACAAGCTGCCGTTTAATGCGGAAGAGAAAAAAGCAGCGGCATCAGCATTGGGACATGCCCGCATCCGCACCCTGCGCCAAGCAGAATCCGTCTTGGTCGGCCCGACCGGCGAACGCAACGCCATGAGCTGGCGCGCGCCCAAACGCGTCTGGGTACACGGCGGCAGCCTCCTGCAAGCCTTCTGCGCCCTGACCGAACTTGCCGCCGCAGGCATCGTAACCGTCGTCGAACCCGACAGCCCGCTTGCCTCCTACACCGCCGACCTCGAAGGCCTGCTGCAAGTCAACAGCAAACCCGAAAGCACAGGCGTGCACCACGTCGCCGCCCTAAGCCCGCTGGACAGCAGCCGCAAGCAAGAACTGGCAAACCGCGACGGCGCACTCATCCGCATCCTCCCGTCCGAACAAGGCTTGGACATCCTGCAAGTGTTTGAAGAAATTTCTTGCAGCGTCAACACCACAGCCGCCGGCGGCAACGCCAGCCTGATGGCCGTTTCCGACTAAAAGGACTGAATAAACGCCAGAGCGTTTGAACAAAGGTCGTCTGAAAACGTTAGCGAAACCCGCTAAGTCCGTTTTCAGACGACCTTTTTATGCTTTGATGAAAAGTTGGATTCGTTATAGTGGATTAACTTTAAATCAGGACAGGGCGACGAAGCCGCAGACAGTACAGATAGTACGGAACCGATTCACTTGGTGCTTC
>CAJZEA010000018.1:0-14308 GCA_915066515.1 uncultured Neisseria sp.
GTCTGAATATCCTTTTGGGCGACGAAAACGAAAAACGCAAGCTGATTATCAAAGAGATGCAGGCGGACATGAAACAGTTCGGCGACGCGCGCCGCACGCTGGTGGAAGAAGCCGGACGCGCCGTGCTGACGCAAACCACCGCCGACGAACCCATTACGCTGATTCTGTCGGAAAAAGGCTGGATACGCAGCCGTGCCGGGCACAACCTTGATTTGAGCCAAACCGCCTTCAAAGAAGGCGACCGCCTCAAACAAACCCTTGAAGGCCGCACCGTTTTGCCCGTCGTCATCCTGGATTCATTGGGCAGAACCTACACGCTCGATGCCGCCGAAATCCCCGGCGGACGCGGCGACGGCGTGCCGGTTTCATCGTTAATCGAGCTGCAAAACGGCGCGAAACCCGTCGCCATGCTCACTGGACAGCCCGAACAGCACTACCTGCTCTCAGGCAGCGGCGGCTACGGCTTCATCGCCAAGTTGGCCGATATGGTCGGGCGCGTGAAAGCGGGCAAAGTGGTGATGACTGTGGACAGCGGCGAAACCGTCCTGCCGCCGATTGCGGTTTATGCCTCTTCGCTCATCAATCCCGATTGCAAAATCGTACTGGCCAGCAGCGACCACCGCCTCTTGGCGTTCTCGATCGGCGAACTCAAAGTCATGCCCAAAGGGCGCGGTTTGCAGTTGATGTCACTGACCGACGGCGCATCGCTGGAACACGTTCTCGTAACCACGGCTGCGGAATTCATCGTTGAAACCGTCGGCAAGCGCGGTGCGGCGCATCAGGAAAAATTGCGCATTTGCGATATCGAGGGCAAACGCGGCAAAAAAGGGAAGGTTTTGGACATCTCAGGTCGTCTGAAAACCTTATCCGCAGCTTCCGAATAAGCAACAGAGGAAACGATAACACATTGAAAACCTAGAAAACACGGTCGTTTTATGTTATGCTGACAAAATTAAAAAAATATTTACGACCGTCTGCGGCAATATTGCAGAACGATTTCAAAAACAGGTACTAGGTACTAATAATGATAAAAATAAACAAAAAGGGTTGCGGATATGAGTAAGTCCGGCTTTCAGGAACTGGGAAACCTGAGCGAGCGGATACCCGGTTTAATCAATATTGCCCGCATTGCCATCGTGCTGCCGCTGTTGGTTATGCATGCTTTCGGTGTTTACAGCAATGGCACCCATATCGGCATGTCATTCCCTCCCGTCGAATTTTACAGCTGGGCAGCGCTGTATTCTTTCCTCATCTTGTTATCCGTCGCCCGTCCGGACTGGCAATGGCAGACTTTGGATTTGCCCAATGCCAGCGCAGTCGTCGATATTTCGATGATGATGATACTGGTGTATATCGCCGGCGGAGTCGATTCGGGCTTCGGCATCCTTGTCCTTCCTTTCGTCGCGACGTCCTGCCTCCTCAGCTACGGGCATTATCCCATGCTGTACGCGGGCTACGCGTCCATGCTGTTCTTCTTCAATCTGCTGCTCGACGGCAGTATCCGCCTGCATCCGTTTGATTGGGATACGCAGCCCCTGATTACTACGGTCCTGCTCTGCGGCGCGTGTTACCTTGTCGCCATGCTGACTTCGTTCGCCGCCCGCTATTTGGAGCAAGCGACCGAATCCGCCAGCCGCCATCAGCTTGCCTACCGCCGCATCAGCGGGTTGAACCGCCTCGTCCTCAACCGCGTGCAGGAAGCCGTTATCGTCATCGACAGTACCCAGCGCGTCTGGCTTTTCAACAAACAGGCAAAAACCTATTTCCCCGGTTTGGTGGTTGACCAGCAGGAAATCGTATTCGGCGAATTGGTTACACGCTGGCAATATCATCCCGACAAACCGTTTGAAACCGATATCCACATCTTCCAACACGCCATGCACGTCCGCGCCGTCCCGCTGATTCAGGAACAGACGGAACTGCTCATGCTGTATGTCCGTTCGCTGCGCGAAGTCGCGGCAGAGGCCATGTCCACCAAGCTCACCTCGCTAGGACAGCTTACCGCGAACCTCGCCCACGAAATCCGCAATCCGATGTCCGCCATCCGCCACGCCAGCGATTTGCTGCAAGAAAGTGATGACGATACCGAACCCGATCCCGTTAAAGCCAAGCTTTGCGGCATCATCGACAGCAACATCCAGCGCATCGACAAAATGTTGGAAGACATCTCCCTGCTCAACAAGCGCGACAACATCAGCCGCGAGCCGATCAACCTGATGAAATTCTGGCTCGACTTCAAACAAGAGTTCACCCTCAACAATTCCGAAGCCATCGGCTGCCTGCGCATGAACATGGACGGCAACAACCTTACCGTCCTCGCGGATGTGATGCACATCCAGCAAATCATGTGGAACCTCTGCAATAACGCATGGCGGCACAGCCGTCAGGACGAAAACGCGATTACCGTCCTAATCCGCCCCAGCGGCAGGATGCACATTTCCATCGTCGTTGCCGATAACGGCAAAGGCATTTCGCCCGAAGTCCGCAACCATCTCTTTGAGCCGTTCTACACCACTGAAAAACAAGGTACAGGATTGGGATTGTACGTTGCCCGCGAACTGGCACACGCCAATATGGGCCAACTCCATTACCACCCCGAAATGAACGGATTCGAACTGATTTTACCGAGAGAACACAATGAGTAAGCTGCAAGACCCAGTATTGGTCGTCGACGACGAGGCCGACATCCGTGACTTGATGGAAATGACGCTGATGAAGATGGGGTTGCGCGTGCAGACCGCCGTCGGCGTAGAAGATGCCAAAGACAAGCTCGACAACAACGACTATTCCCTCGTCTTGACCGATATGCGGATGCCCGACGGCTCCGGCCTCGAAGTCGTCCAATATATAGACGAACTCATGCTCGACACCCCTGTCGCCGTCATTACCGCTTTCGGTAATGCCGACCAGGCGGTTGAAGCGCTTAATGCGGGCGCGTTCGACTACCTGCAAAAGCCGATTACCCTTTCCCAACTGCGTTCGCTGGTTAAATCCGCCGTTTCTGTTTCCAACAGCACGGACGAAATTGCCCAGCCGCCAACCGAAAAACCGTCCGCGCCCGTCGCTGCCGCATTCAACAAGCCCAAAACCCCGCCCAAGCCGCCCAAACGCGACTTGAGCGGTTCTGTCTCCGTGCCCGAAAGCCTGCGTTCCATGAAAGAACGCTTTGCCACCGGCGAAATCGCCATGCGTGCGAACGAAGACGTGCCTGAATTGGGTGGCGAAGAAGATATGCCGAGGCTGCTCGGCAGTTCTCCCCAAATGGTCGAAGTCCGCCACCTGATCCGCCGCCTGGCCCGCAGCGGCGTGCCCGTTTATATTTCAGGCGAATCGGGTACCGGTAAAGAACAGGCTGCGCGTACCATCCACGAATTGTCCGATCGCGCCGACAAGCCCTTTATCGCCGTCAACTGCGGCGCAATTCCTGAAAATCTGATGGAAAGCGAATTCTTCGGCTACAAAAAAGGCAGCTTTACCGGCGCCGACCAAGACCGTCTCGGCTTTTTCCAACACGCCGACGGCGGTACGCTGTTCCTCGACGAAGTTGCCGACTTGCCGCTAGCCATGCAAGTCAAACTCCTGCGCGCCATCCAAGAAAAAGCCGTGCGCCGCATCGGTGATGCCCGCGAAACTTTCGTCGACGTCCGCATCATCTGCGCCACCCATAAAAATCTCGAAGCACTCGTCGAAAGCGGCGCATTCCGTCAAGACTTATACTACCGCCTCAACGTCGTTACCCTGCATATGCCGCCCCTGCGCGAAATGCGTGAAGACTTGGGCGCGCTGATTCTGTACTTGCTCTACAAACACCGCCACGGTACGCAAACCTACAAACTCAGTCCCAAAGCGCAAGAAGCCCTGCTGCATTACAGCTATCCCGGTAACTTCCGCGAACTCGAAAACATCCTCGAACGCGCCGTCGCCCTGACTGTCGGACAAGTTATCCAGCTGGATGATTTGCAAATCCAAAACACGACGGCGCCCAAAAACGACCATCCAAACCTCAGCCTTGACGACATCGCCGATTCCGAAACACGAAAAGGTGAAACGTTGGATCACCAACCGCTTCCTCCGTTTGACCCGCGCACCATGCAGATTCAAGATTACCTTGACCAAATCGAGCGTGGCATTATCGAACAAGCGTTGCAGCAAACCCGTTACAACCGCACTCAGGCAGCCAAGCTTTTAGGCATCAGCTTCCGCTCCATGCGCTACCGTATGGAACGTTTGGACATCAATTAAGCTTGCACTTTGTATTGTCTGCACGTTTAGGAGGCAAGACCCGAATATGTGCTTCAAATCTCAAACCGCGTATCTGCGCTTCGGTCGGATACGCGGTTTTTGATGATTATTATGCTCAGAGGTCGTCTGAAAATTTTCAGACGACCTCTTTTGTTCAGGGCGTTTTGTGGATAAATGCCGGTAAATAAAATGATGGCGACAATCACACTTGTAATATTGTGTTGTAAAGCCGTCAGTCCGACGCTTTGCCTACCGCCGTCCATATCCGGGCAAACTATCAAAAAAACGCCGAAATCTTTATAATTCGGCACATATCCTATTTTTCAGACGACCTATCTCCGATAGCGCATCCTTTTGTGGATTAGCTGTGGATAAGTTTGTTCTGACCCCTTTCCAGGAATACCTTATGATCCGTTTCGAACAAGTTTCCAAAACCTATCCCGGCGGTTTTGAAGCCCTGAAAAACGTCAGCTTCCAAATCAAAAAAGGCGAAATGATATTTATCGCCGGCCATTCTGGCTCCGGCAAGTCCACCATCCTCAAGCTGATTTCCGGTATTACCAAACCCAGCAAAGGCAAAGTGTGGTTCAACAACCAAGACTTGGGCGAATTGAGCGACAACCAAATCGGCTTCATGCGCCAACATATCGGCATCGTGTTCCAAGACCACAAAATCCTCTATGACCGCAACGTCCTGCAAAACGTCATCCTGCCGCTGCGGATTATCGGTTATCAGCCGCGCAAAGCCGAAGAACGCGCCCGCATCGCCATTGAAAAAGTCGGCTTGAAAGGCCGCGAATTGGACGATCCCGTAACCCTCTCAGGCGGCGAACAGCAACGCTTGTGTATCGCCCGCGCCGTCGTCCACCAACCCAGCCTCCTGATTGCCGACGAACCCTCCGCCAACCTCGACCGCGCCTACGCGCTCGACATCATGGAATTGTTCAAAACCTTCCACGAAGCAGGAACCACCGTCATCGTCGCCGCCCATGACGAAACCCTCATGGCAGACTACGGCCACCGCATCCTGCGCCTCTCGAAAGGACGACTCGCATGAGCATCATCCACTACGTCTCGCTGCACGTCGAATCCGCGCGCACTGCGCTAAAACAACTCCTGCGCCAACCCGTCGGCACGCTGCTCACCCTCCTGATGCTTGCCGTCGCCATGACCCTGCCGCTTTTCATGTATTTGGGTATCCAAAGCGGGCAAAGCGTTTTAGGCAAACTCAACGAGTCGCCGCAAATCACGCTCTATATGGAAACTGACGCGTCCAAAGCCGACAGTGATACCGTCCGTAATCTGTTGGAACGCGATGCCCGCCTCAACAAAATCCGTTTTATCAGCAAGCAGGAAGGTTTGGAAGAGCTGCAATCCAACCTCGACCAAAACCTCGTTTCCATGCTCGACGGCAACCCCTTGCCCGACGCATTTATCGTAACGCCCGACCCCGCTACGCCGCCCGCACAAATGCAGGCGATTTATCAGGATATGGTCAAGCTGCCCATGGTCGAATCCGCCACCATGGACACCGAATGGGTGCAAACGCTGTATCAAATCAACGAGTTCATCCGTAAAATTTTATGGTTTCTTTCACTGACGCTGGGTATGGCGTTCGTCCTTGTCGCGCACAATACCATCCGTCTGCAAATCCTCAGCCGCAAAGAAGAAATTGAAATCACCAAGCTGCTCGGTGCGCCCGCATCGTTCATCCGCCGCCCCTTCCTTTACCAAGCCATGTGGCAGAGTATCTTCTCCGCCGCCGTCAGCTTGGGGCTGTGTGGCTGGCTGCTCTCTGCCGTGCGCCCGTTGGTAGATGCCATCTTCAAACCCTACGGGCTCAACATCGGCTGGCGTTTCTTCTATTTCAGCGAAGTTTCGCTGGTGTTTGGCTTCGTCATCGCCTTAGGGGTCTTCGGCGCATGGCTTGCTACCACGCAGCATCTGCTGGGCTTTAGGGCCAAGAAATAAAATCATTTGATTGAAGCAAAGGCAAAAGGTCGTCTGAAACTCTAAAACAAGGTTTCAGACGACCTTTGATTGCCCGTCATTTATCGTATAAGGAAATAATATGCAGGGAAATCTACTACCACTCGACTATGACCTAAGTTTGAGCAAATTATTGAGAAGGATGGCGCAGATACTGTTCATCTTATCCTTGTGCTTGCCTGCCGTGAATGGAGCTATGGGTTTGCTAATTTGGTCGACAGGCTTATTTTTCTTGTGGCTTCCGTTGGGTTGGCCTACATTTGCCAATGTAATTTTTATTGTTTTATATATCAGATTGAATGATGAGAAAGAGATCTTGCCTTTGTTACCCTGTTTAATGTTAACCCTGATGATACCGGGGTCGATATTTGGGTTATCTGGTGTATTTGGTTGGGGATATGTGGTTTGGGTGATGTCGGGTATGCTTCTATGTGCAGATTGGCTGTGTAGCCTTATACCGCACAAACAGCGCCTGATTGTCAGATTGGCAATCATGGTTTGTTTGATATGGGCCGTCGGCTTAATAGGGCTTGGGCAGTATCAGCAAAACTCAAACGATCAGGATATCTTTGAAGATCTCTATTTCAGTGTGTTTTACAATCCGTTAGGTATTATGAGATAAGTTTCGTATCAGCATTGAAAAGACAAAAAACGGTTGCAACCATGTTTGAAGGCTTTTTGAGATTGAACGGTTTACGATGGAGTTCTGAATAACGCTGATTAGTCGATTTTTGATTTAAACTCTTTTTCGGCGCATGGCTTGCCACCACGCAGCATCTGCTGTGCTTTCGGGCAAAGAAATAAAAACATTTGATTGAAGCAAAGGTAAAAAGGTCATCTGAAACTCTAAAACAAGGTTTCAGACGACCTTTGATTGGTTGCCGTTTATCGTGTAAGGAAATAATATGCCGGGCAAGCTATTGCCACTCGACTATGACCTAGTTTTGAGCAGATCCTTGAGAAGGATGGCGATCATACTGTTCATCTTATCCTTGTGTTTGCCCGCTGTAGACGGAGCGATAGGTTTGGTAATTTGGATGACAGGTTTGACTGTTTTTTGGTATCCGGCGAGCTGGCCTACATTTGCCAATGTGATTTTTTTTGTTTTATATATCAGATTGAGTGAAGAGAAAGAAACCTTACCTTGGTTACCCTGTTTAATGTTAATCCTGATGATACCAGGGTCGATATTTGTGTTGCCTGGTGTATTTGGTTGGGGATATGTAGTTTGGGTGATGTCGGGTATGCTTTTATGTGCAGATTGGCTGTGTAGCCTTATGCCGCACAAACAGCGCCTGATTGTCAGGTTGGCAATCATGGTTTGTCTGATATGGGCTGTCGGCTTAATCGGGATTGGATGGTACCAACAAAGCTTAAACGAGAATATCTTTGAAGGTCTCTATTTCAGTGTGTTTTACAATCCGTTAGGTGTGATGAGAGGATCTTTTTATCAATAGTGAAAAGCCCAGAAACCGGTTGCAATCATGTTTAAAGGCTTTTTGAGGTTGGACGGTTTATGATGGGGTTTTGATTAACGCTGATGGGTCGAATTTTGGTTTAAACTATTTGAAATCATAAGGTTGTTGGAATTGATTTTACCGTTTTGAATTTGAATGGGTAATGTTTTGCTGAATTTTGGCGGTAAAGTGCTTGACAGCGTTTCCAAGTGTCTGTATAGTTCTACTTCCTGACGCGGGATGGAGCAGCATGGTAGCTCGTCGGGCTCATAACCCGAAGGTCGTAGGTTCGAATCCTGCTCCCGCAACCAAATTTTCAAACCCTCGGTTCTGCCGAGGGTTTTTTCTTGGTCTGATGACTGGGGTAAGTGAATCCCTATACCTTAAGAAGGTCGTCTGAAAACTTGATGTTCGGGTTTTCAGACGACCTTTGTTTTCAATCATTTTCGTGGACGGAGTCCACGCTACGAAACCACGGCACAAATGTTGCCAAAAAACTTCGTAGCGCGGGCTTTGCCCGCGAATCTCTAAACATTGCAGACGACCTTTCCTACACCTTCCCGCATCGGTAATATCGGACTTCACTTCTGTCCGCTTTGTTCCACCTGCCGTTTGAAGCGTGTGCCTGCGGCGTGGTAGAAGGGGCGGGGGGAGAATTGGCGGGAGACTTGTGAGGCGAAGATGCAGGCGATGAGCAGCCAGAAGAGGAGGTTTTGTCCGCCGGTCATTTCCATTACGACGACGGCGGAGGTGAGCGGAGATTGGGTGGCACCGGCGAGGAAGGCTGCCATGCAGAGGAGGACGAGGACGTGGGTGCCTTGGGCGAGTCCGGTGAGGACGGCGATGCGTTCGCCCAAGACTGCGCCTATGGTGAGGGAAGGGGTGAAGATGCCGCCGGGCGTGCCTGCCCAGTAGCTCAGGACGGTGGAGAACCATTTGGCGACGGCGAGTCCGGCGGGGGCTTCGTGGATGCCGCGCAGGGCTTGGGCGGCTTCGTGGTAACCTGTGCCGTAGGTTTTGCCTTGGTAAAGTGTGCCGATGGCGGCGAGCAGGATGCCGATGAGGGCGGCGGTAATCAGGGGGTGGCGGCGGATGTGTTCGCGCCATTTTGCGGGTGCGAAGGCGGTGGCGCCGAGATACAGGGTGCGTCCGAACAGTCCGCCTGCGATGCCGCACGCGAGTCCGCAGCCCAATACCCAGCCGAGCATATTGTCGAGCGCGCCGCCGCTGAAGCCTGAGAAATAGGGGTTGTTGCCTTGGATGGCGACTTGGATGAAACCGGCGGCGAGGACGCCGAGCAGGATTTGCCGCTCCCAACGCAGCATGACTTCGCGCCCGAGTTCTTCGATGGCGAAAATCACGCCTGCCAGCGGGGCGTTGAACGCGGCGGCCAGCCCGCCTGCCGCGCCTGCGGCGATAAGATCGTTTTCCTGCATGCCGCGAAAGGCGAATCCGTGTTTTTTACACCATGCGCCCCACGCGCTCATGACTGCCGCGCCGACTTGGACGGACGGTCCTTCACGCCCGACGGACGCACCTGCGCACATGGCGAGGAAGGTCAGTGGGATTTTGAGGAGGGTTTCGCGGAGGCGGATCAGGCGGGTTTTGTTGGCGCCGTAGGGCAGGGCGAGGCTGGCGAGCACTTGCGGGATGCCGCTGCCGGAGGTGTAGGGGGCGAAACGGCGGGTGATCCAGACGATGAGCGGCAGCCCGAAGGGCAGGACGACCCAGGCAAACCAAGGATATTTTTGCACCAGCTCCGCATTCGTTTCCAACGCGAAATCCGCCATCCAGGCAAACAGGAGGGCGGTCAGCGCAACCAGTGCCGAACCTGCCAGCAGGAACAGAAAAGCAATGCTTTTACGCGAGATGCGGCGGGTTTGGCGGATTTTATGCGTGATGTGGTAGGCGGGTGGTTTGGTCGGCATGGTATGCGGAAGTGTGGAAAAGGTCGTCTGAAAAGGGTTATTGCGGAAGGCGGTTTATCAATGCGCCAAGATAGCCTAAACCGAAAGACAGTAAAAATGCAGAAGCGATGCCGATACCCCAGTAAATAGATCGGTGCTGCGTAGGTTTGTCAGTGGTGGCACGCAGCAGTTTGAAATAGAGTGCGAACGTGGCGGATGAGATGGCGGCAGTCAGTAAACAGCCGAAGAGGAAGACAGATGAATAAGAGGCGTAGGCGATTATTGCAGGTTTCAGTGTGTAAAGCACGCCCGCGCCTACCGCCCATTTCCAGATGGGATAGAGCTTGTCGGGGAAATCCAGCGTCCCCACAGCTTGAAATCTGCCGAATGCCAATATCAAAGCAATGTCAAAAAAGATGGATGCAAAGAGTAACACCATAAAATAATTTCCTTGTGAGTAAGATGTTTTTGTTTTTCAGACGACCTCGGGGTCGTCTGAAAAAAGAGGGGGCAGCCTGTTGCCCTCCAGTCAATGCATAATAAATAAGTTTGCCAAAGAAAACAATTTTTCGGTCAGTAGGGTTAAGGCTATACCTGAAAGAATGTCCAGTCCCCAATAGATAAACTGGCGGCGTTTCGGGTTGGATGTGGTACGCAACATTTTGAAATACAGAAGCAAGCAGCCGAACATGCAGATAGTTTGAAACAGAATGAGGGGGAGGCTGTCAAAGGCTTTGGAAATCGAATCAGAAAGGCTGCTTGTCACTGTGCGTATACATAAATAAATCAAAGCCGAGCCTGCCGCCGAATGCCAAAAAGGGACGGATGTGTCGGATGAGTCGGTTGTCCTGTGGGGTTGAAGCCTGCCGAATAACAATATAAAGACAATGTCAGACATAATGAGTCGCCTTAACGTAAGCTGTTTTTGTTTTTCAGACGACCTCGGGGTCGTCTGAAATGTTATGGTGCGGCGATATAGAGTAGTGCCGTGCTCATCCGCAACGCCAAAGCGGCTGCCATATCCCGGTAAACACAATGATGCAGCAGAACAGTATGGGCTTTTGCAAATAAAGCACGCGCTATGGTTTTGCACTTGGTCTAAAGGTCGTCTGAAACGGTTTTCAGACGACCTTTTTTCGTGCTGCCTTAACCTGTATTGCGCAAACCTTGTGCCACGCCGTTGATGGTCAGGTGCACCATCAGGAGGGTGTGCGGGTCGTGCGGATCTTTGCGCAGGCGTTTGAGCATGGCGACTTGCAGGCCGTTGAGCGCGTTCAGGTACGGAATCCGCAGGGCGAGCGAACGGGCGAGGCTGCGGTTGTCGCGCAAGAGTTCGTCGGTTTGCAAAAGGTCGAGCAGGGCTTTGCGGCTGCGTTGGTATTCTTCCTTAATCATGCCGAAGATGACAGCGGCTTTTTCGGGCGATTCGCTCAAGCCGGCGTAGTTTTCGGCGAGGGTGATGTCGGTTTTTGCCATGACTTGTTCCATATTGGAGAGCATGGCTTGGAAGAAGGGGTTGTGCTGCGCATGTTCCCGCAGGGCGGCGAGGGTTTCGGGTTTGCCTTCGCACAGGCTTTCCACCGCGCTGCCGAAGCCGTACCACGCGGGCAGCATGAGGCGGTTTTGCATCCATGAAAACACCCACGGTATCGCGCGCAAATCCTGAATCCGCGCCAAGGTTTTGCGGCTGGCGGGGCGGCTGCCGAGGTTGAGGGTGGCGATTTCCTGTATGGGGCTGGTTTGCAGGAAATAGTCGATGAAGTCGGGGTGGGTAATCAGCTCGCGGTAGTATTTGAACGATACGTCCGACAACGCCTGCATGAGCGCGGGTTCGGGGTCTTTTTGATCGGGTAGCAGGCTGGCTTCGAGCGTGGCGGCGACGAGGGTTTCGAGGTTGCGCACGGCGTTGCCGGGGTCGGCGTATTTGGCGGTGATGACTTCGCCTTGCTCGGTGATGCGGATTTGTCCGGCCACGCTGCCTGCGGGTTGGGCGAGGATGGCTTGGTAAGACGGGCCGCCGCCGCGTCCGACGCTGCCGCCGCGGCCGTGGAAGAGGCGCATACGGACATCGTATTTTTTGAAGAGTTCGACTAAACCCAATTCCGCCTGATAGAGGCACCAAGAACTGGTAACGTAGCCGCCGTCTTTGTTGGAATCGGAATAGCCGAGCATGATTTCCTGAATGTTGTCGCGGCTTTGCAGCAGGTCGCGGTACCATTCGTTGCTGAACATGGTTTCCATGACGGGGCAGGCGTTTTCGAGGGCTTCGATGGTTTCGAAGAGGGGGACGATGTTGATGCGGCTTTGCGGTTTGCCGTTTTCAACTGTCAACAGACCGCTTTCTTTGAGCAGCAGCGCGAGCGCGAGTAGGTCGCTGGGCTGTTCGCAGTTGGAGATGATGCTTTGGGTAACGGCGTTTTCACCGAATTCGTCTTTGATGTTGCGCGCTTCGTTGAAAATCGCCATTTCGCGGCGGGTGTGTTCGCTGTAAGTGATGAACGGGCTGGACAGCGGACGCTGGTGTTTCAGCTCGCGCAGCAGGACTTTCTGTTTTTCCGTTTCGGAAAGGCTGCCGTAGTCTTCCAAACCGGCGTGTTTGAAGAGTTCGGCAACGACATCGGCGTGTTTTTCCGCGTGTTGGCGCAAGTCGAGCGGCATCATGTGGAAGCCGAACACGGACACGGAACGGATCAGGTCGGCGAGCCTGCCTTCGCCCAAAAGCGCGCTGCCGTTGTCGCGCAGGGAGCGTTGCAGCTTGTGGAGGTCGTCTGAAAACTCTTGCGCGGAGGCGTAAGGCATCATGAAGCCGAATTTGCAGCCCATGCCCAAGCCGAGCGAGCGGGCTTTGCCCATCACGCGCGCCATGATGTAGGCGATGGCGCGGCGGTACGGCTCTTCGGTGCGGGCGATTTCTTCGTCGGGCGATTCGTCCGACAACGCCATTACGTCGTCGTTGACTTTGACGCGGCGGACGGAAAGCGGCAGCTCGCGGTAGAGTTTGTCGAGTTCGCCGCGGTAAAAACGGAACACCGCGTCGGCATGGCGGCGGAAAGCGAAACGCAGGGTTTCGGCGGAGACAAACGGATTGCCGTCGCGGTCGCCGCCTATCCAGCCGCCGATTTTCAGGATGTCAGGAACGTCCACATCAGGATAGGTCGTCTGAAACTCGCGTTCCATGCTGCGGTAGAGTTTGGGTAGCGCCTCGAAGAAACTCATCGGGAAGATGGATACGCCGTTGTTGATTTCATCGTTGACGCTGAGTTTGTGGTGGCGCGTTTCACTGGTTTGCCACAAGCCCAACAAGATGGTGTCGATTTCGCGGCGCAATTCCGCCAGCGCGTCGGCATGGGTGCAGCGTTCGCGGCGGGGCAGGAGGGCGCGGATGCGGCGGTTGAAGTTCAACACGGTTTGGCGTTGCACTTCGGTCGGGTGCGCGGTCAGAACGGCGGTAACATTGGTTGTATTTAATTGTTTTTGAACTGCCTTGCCGCCGATTTTCGCCGCTTTGAGTTTGCGTACCGTTTCCGCCAAGCTGCCTTCCGCGCCGCCGTGTCCCGCCTCTTCGTGGATTTGGCGGCGGCGTTCGTGGTGTACGTCTTCGGCGATGTTCAGAATCTGCGCGAACAAGCCGCAGGCAAGCGTCAGGTCGTGGGTTTGTTGTTCGTCCAGTTGCGGCAAAACCTTCTCAATCAAAGCCGCTCTGTCGTCCGAAGTGGACAACAGTTTGACCGTTTCCACCACCAAAGGCGAGGCTTCTTCGTGTAGAAGTTTGTACAAAGACTGTTTCAAAAATTCCGCGTCCGCCGCCAGAGCCGCGTCTTTGGGATTGTTCAGGATATGCAGTTGCATGATTTTCTCTCTTTATTTATCTTAAAAACAAACGTAAAACATTGTATAGCAGGTCGTCTGAAACCGCCATCGGAAAAGGTGTTGCAAAACGCTGAAACTTGATGTAACCCGCATCCGCACAAGCCGAGCCATTAATTCCTTAACAAAGCCGTCCGTGCATTTCAGTCCGATTATTCTGCCGTTCGTATCCGCAGCATAGTCCGAAGTGTAGAAATCCCGTAAAATACTGCGCCATAAAACCTTCTTTTCACGCAGGCACAGTATGTTCAACTTCAATTCCGTACGCGAAAACGACAAACGCCAACCCACCATCCGCACCGCCGTGGCAAGCGGCTCCATCAACATGAGCACCTCCGCCATCAAAGTTTTGGCGGAAAACGCCACCCAAAACGCAGGCATCCTCAACGTCGCCCGTATCGCCGCCGTCCAAGGCATCAAGCAGGTCGGACTGCTTGTTCCGCTTTACCAGCCCCTCCCCCTGCAACACGTCCGCGTTGATTTCGATGTCGATGTCGAACTCGCCTACGTCAAAGCCACCGTAACCGTTTCCTCTGAAGTCGGCAAAAGCATCACGACCGAAGCCGTCACCGGCGTCAACATCGCCCTCATATCCATTTACGACATGATGAAAGAAGTCGATCAGTCCATGATGATGACCCGCATCCACCTCGAATCCGAAAGCGGCGGCGAACGCGGCCCGTTTGTATTCGACGATGCCTACGAAAACATCGAATTCTGATTGAACAAAAAAAGGTCGTCTGAAAACCGGTTTGAGGTTTCAGACGACCTTTGGCATGAGGCATACGGATAAATATAGTGGATTAAATTTAAATCAGGACAAGGCGACGAAGCCGCAGACAGTAC
>CAJZEA010000019.1:0-13968 GCA_915066515.1 uncultured Neisseria sp.
TTGAGCTAAGGCGAGGCAACGCCGTACTGGTTTAAAGTTAATCCACTATAAAAATCAAAAAGGTCGTCTGAAACCGAATTTCAGACGACCTTTTTGTGTTTCTGCGCAGCGGTTTATTCTTCCGGAGCGCGGAAGGTGTCGTGGCAGGATTTGCAGCTTGCGCCGGTTTCGCTGTAAGCGGCTTTGATTTCTTCCAGCTTGCCGGTTTGTGCGGCGGCATTCAGTTTCTCAACGGCAGCGGCGAATTTGTCTTCTTCGGCTTTGAATTTAGCCGCATCAGACCAAACCGCAGGCAGGGCGCGGCCGTTGCCTTTGTCGTCAGATTGGAAGAAGGTGAAAGGTTTTTTGCTGGTTTCGGCAAAGGTTGCCGCAGCCTGCTTGAATTTCTCTACGTCGTAAGGCTCTTCGCCTTTTACCATTTTGCCCATGCTGGAGAACTCGGGCATCATGGCTTTGAACGCAGTGGTACGGTCTTCGGAGATCGGACCTTTGGGTTGCGCGGGTGCGCCGCCACCGCAGGCGGCAAGGGTCAGGGCAGCGAGCAGGGCTGCTGAGAAGAGTTTGGTATTCATGGCTTTTGTGTCCTGTGATAGTATTTTGTTATTCATATTTTTCAGACGACATCCGAAGAGGTCGTCTGAAAAGTTGCAATCATACCTGAAATGGGTTTACAAAACGAGAAAAGAAAGGAAATAGTTATGGCGATTTTGGTTACCGGCGCGTCGGCAGGTTTCGGCGAGGCGATGTGCCGCACGTTTGCGCAAGCCGGTTATTTCGTTATCGGCGCGGCACGGCGCAGCGAGAAACTGCAGGCATTGGCGGCTGAGTTGGGCGAGCGGTTTTATCCTTTAGAAATGGACGTTTCGCGAACCGAGTCGATACGCAATGCGCTCGACAGCCTGCCTGAAAATTTTGCCGAAATCGATTGCCTGATCAACAACGCCGGGTTGGCTTTGGGTTTGGAAACAGCAGACAAAGCAGATTTCAGCGATTGGGAAACCATGATTCAAACGAACATCGTCGGTTTGACTTTCCTGACGCGTCAAATCCTGCCGCAAATGGCGGAGCGCAAACAAGGCTATATCATGAATCTGGGTTCGATTGCCGGCAGCTATGCCTACGAGGGTAGTAATGTGTACGGCGCGACCAAAGCGTTTGTGCGCCAGTTCAGCATGAACCTGCGCGCGGAATTGGCGGATAAAAACATCCGCGTCACCAACATCGAGCCGGGTTTGTGCGGCGGTACCGAGTTTTCCAACGTTCGCTTTAAGGGCGATGACGAGCGGGCGGAAAAGGTTTATGAGAACGTCGAATCCATCCGGCCGCAAGACATTGCGGATACGGCTTTGTGGCTCTATCAGCGTCCGGCGCACATGAACGTCAACTCCATCGAAATCATGCCCGTCGCCCAAACGTTTGCCGGTATGAAAGTGATCCGCAATGCGCCGCCCGTACCCGTGTTAACCGAGAATTTCGAGAAACAAAGTATGTCTTTGTTTGCAAAGATTAAGTCGTGGTTTAAATAGGCAGATTGGATAGGATAGGGTCGTCTGAATAGGGATACTCGGTTTCAGACGACCTCCGAATATCTGCATCTTACATAAACACGTTATAATGTAATCCTTTCCGTTCAGAATATTAAGGTCGTCTGAAAGCCTTTATGAAACACGCAATCAAACAAAAAATCCTCGAACAGGCACGCCGTGACGGCGTACAGGTAACCGCTTTGCGCGAGCAGGTGCTCGATATCGTTTTGCAGCAAAGCGGCGTGATTAAAGCCTACAACGTCTTGTCGCAGATGCAGCAGCAAAGCGAGGGCGTGGTTGCGCCGCCGACGGCCTACCGCGCCCTTGATTTTTGGGCGGAGCAGGGCGTTTTACACAAAGTGGCGGCGGTCAACGGCTATATTTTGTGTAGCCACGCGCAGCACGAGTGCAACGACCATTGCCACGACCACGAAGAAGCCGAAGCGCACCACAGCGCGTTTATTTTGGTCTGCACCGAATGCGGCACGGCGGATGAGCAAACCCTGAGCCACGAATGGGCGGCACTGCGCGCAGGCGTTGCCGAAAGCGGCTTTGCGCTGAAAGAAGAACACGTTGTTTTAACTGGAATCTGTAAAAAATGTCAGAAGTGAAAAAAACTAAAGTCCACCTGATTTCAGGTTTTCTGGGAACAGGCAAAACCACCGCGCTTAAAAGCCTGATGGAGCAGAAAGACCCGAACGAAAAATGGGTCATCATCGTCAACGAGTTTGGCGAAATCGGTATTGACGGCGCCGTATTGAGCGACAACGGCATCCCCGTGGCAGAAATCGCCGGCGGCTGTTTGTGTTGCACCGCCGGCCCGCAAATGGGCGTAACCGTGCAGAAAATGCTGCGCGACGCCAAGCCCGACCGCCTGATGATTGAAGCCAGCGGACTGGCGCACGCCGCCAGCGTTATCGACGAACTCAAAGCCAAACCGCTGGACAGCCTTTTGGAAATCGGCGCAGTCTTTACCGTCGTCGATCCGCGCCAGTTCATCAACCCCGATTACGCGCAGCAGGCATTGTATAAAGACCAAATCGGCATCTGCGACGTATTGGTCGCCAGCAAAACCGATTTATGCACCCCCGAACAGCTTGCCGAATTTCACGACAAAGCGGCAAAACTGTTCCCGCCCAAAGCCAAGGTGGTCGAAGTCCAAAACGCACAACTCGACATCCAATGGCTCGATATTCCCGTCATCGAAAAATCACGTTACCGCCTCAAAGTCCTGCCGGACAACACCATGGGCTTCCAGTCGCAAGGTTTCACATTCCCCGCCGGACGCGATTTCGACGGCGAAAAACTGACCAACTTCTTCAACGACCTGCCCAAATTCACAGACGGCCTCGTCCGCGCCAAAGGCGTGTTCCAAGTGCTCGGCACATGGGTGTGGCTCAACTGGGTGGACGGGCAATGGGGCGCCAACCAAGTCTCATGGCGCCGCGACTCGCGCTTCGAGCTGATTGCCAAGTCGTTTGACGCGGATTTGATTGAGAAGAAACTGCAAGAGGCTTTAGAGAAATAAGCAAGGTAGTCTGAAAGTTTGCCGCTGCAATTTTCAGACGACCTAAACGATAGTGAAGTCTATTGTTTCAACTGTCAGAATAATATAAAGCAACTGCGTAGCGTGGGCTCTGCCCGCGAATAAATCAAATAAACATTGCAGGAAAGAAGAAAATGGCAAAATTTTTAAATACCAGCGGTACAACGTATTACTTGGAGGAGTTAATTAAAAATGCACAGGAACGGCTTTATTTGATTAGCCCTTATCTAAAATTAAACGATAGGGTAAAAGAGCTTTTAGAAGACAAAGACCGCATGAAAATCGATGTGCGGATTGTAATGGAGAATATAAATTACTTGAATCTATAGCACAGCAACTCGGAAATAATCGTAATGTATCAGGTAGAATTGATCTATTTACAGAATTAAAGGCCTGTCAATCTTGCAGCAATGTTATTTTAGAGTTTAGAAATCGCTATCCAAATATTCAATTAAATATTTTTACAGGAAAATAGAATCATGGAAAAAATAAAAAATTATATAGAATTCAAGAAATTATTTAAAAATATAACGGAAAAATTTGTCAGAGATTTAGATATAACATTAATTGAAGCAGCTGAATATTCTATAATTGAATTCGAAATTTATTTATCTGAATATCCGGAAGATAGTACATTTATTTTTACAGCATGGGCAATCTATCTGTTAGAAAATAACTGTCTCAATGAAAGAGGAAAAGATAATTTTTTCATCGCGGAAATGAAAAAATGTTATCAACAAACTAATTTGGATAGAATAAAATCTATCTATTCTTCGAGTGACTATCATATTTTTGCTAAGGATGTAAACAAGATTCAACAAACATTTAAATTAAATCTTGCCAATATCATGCAGCAAGAGTAGCAACTGTATTTTTAACCCCGTCGGGCAAAAATACCAAAAACGGTAAATCACTAAAAATACTTTTATACCGCCGCAGCAGCAAGCTGTAGCCTGCATGAAACCTAAAATCCATGCGTAAGGGGTGTGCTCCAGCACGCACGCGTTCCATGATTTACGGCTCAATGCCGTCTGAAAAGCTCACAATTTTTCAGTATGGTAAAAGTGAATTGCAGCCATCAGAGGCAGCTTGGTTGAAAAATTTAAATTATGTTCGTACAAGCTATTGTCCGAATCTTCATGCAAAATGTTACGTCAGCGAAGATGCTTGCATTATTACAAGCCTGAATTTATATGAATTCAGCCAAGTAAATAATAATGAAATGGGTATCTTGCTGAAGCGTAGTGAAGATGGAGAAGTCTATCAAGATGCTTATAGCGAAGCGCAGCGTATTATCCGTATTAGCGATGAAGTTAAAATTTCAGTTGACGTAGTAGAAAAAGAGCAAGTTTCGCAGAAAAATCAGAATATAGAAATTGCTAAAAAATACGATACATTGACTGTCGCTAAGCTGGCAGAAAAATGGGGAGTAACGACGGAAGAATGCAATGCGAAACTGTGTCATGCAGGTTTGCAGGAAATAGACGGTAAGTTCTACCGTTTGACAGATACAGGTAAGAAAGCCGGTGGGCTTATCAAAAAAGGACGTTACGGATATTTTATTGTGTGGCCGGATAGTTTGACATTGGAAATGGTCGAAGCGGCTGGTAATAATCAGAAAGATTTGCTGGATAGGTTTATTAGCTGGCTTATCAGTTAAATTTTTTACAAGTATTAAAAGTATAGGTCGTCTGAAAGCAATCCGTACTTTTCAGACGACCTTAAAACCCAAATAGAGGAATACCCCAAGCATGTACCGTTACATCCTCCACCGCCTATTACTCTTAATCCCCACGCTGTTGGGGATTTTGGCGATTACTTTTGCCGTTATCCAATTCGTGCCGGGCGGGCCGGTGGAGCAGATGGTGCAGCAGTTGACGCATGGTGCGGTCAGCGGCGAGACGGCGAATGCGACGGCGGGCAATATCATGAAAAACGGCAACCGCATCAGTCCGGAAGATTTGGCGGCGTTGAATGCGCTGTACGGTTTCGACAAGCCGCCGCTGACGCGGTTTGCGGATATGGTGTGGCGGTTTGCCCGTTTTGATTTGGGCAACAGTTTTTTTCATCATGAAACCGTGTTCGAGCTGGTCAAACAGAAAATGCCGGTGTCGATGAGTTTGGGCTTGTGGACGTTTTTCCTGACTTATCTGATTTGTATCCCGTTGGGCATTGCCAAGGCGGTGCGCGACGGCAGCCGTTTTGACGCGGTAACGGGGATGGTGGTGCTGGTCGGTTATACCATACCGCCGTTTGTGTTGGGTTTGGTGCTGCTGGTGTTGTTTGGCGGCGGCAGCTTTTTTGCGTGGTTCCCGCAGGGCGGCTTGGTCGGCGATGATTTCGACACGTTGTCGTGGGCGGGCAAAATCAAAGATTATCTGTGGCACATGGCGTTGCCGATTACGGCTTCGGTGGCGGGCAGTCTGGCGGTAACGACGGTGTTGACGAAAAATGTGTTTCTTGAAGAAATCCGCCGCCAATATGTCTATACCGCCCGCGCTAAGGGTTTGCCGGAAAAGCAGATTTTGTGGAAACACGTTTTCCGCAACGCGATGATTCCGCTGATTACCGGCTTTCCCGCTGCCTTTATCGGCGCGTTTTTCACCGGCAGCCTGCTGATTGAAACCTTGTTCTCGCTCGACGGGCTGGGGCTGCTTTCCTATGAGGCGGTGATGAAGCGCGATTATCCGGTGGTGATGGGGACGCTGTATGTGTTCACACTGATGGGTTTGCTGGCGAAATTAGTGTCGGATATTTCTTATTCGTGGGTCGATCCGCGCATTCATTTCGGCGGACAGAAATAGGTCGTCTGAAAACTTAAAGAATTATGGAGTTAAATATGATTAAACGTTTAAAAGATATTTCTGAAGAAAGCCGCGAACATAAAAACGATGGTGCAAAAGTAGTCCGTATGGAATTGCAGGATGATGAAGCAACCAAACGGTTGGTCATGCATAGCGCAAAGCGCGTAATTGCCGCGCATAAGTCAGAATTGGAAAAGTTGGCTTATAAATGAATAATATAAATACAAATTTTGTTATTTTTGTACATGATGAAATCCTGTATCAAACCAAAGTAGGTAAAGCAGGGGTCGATTTAGGACGCTTGGAAAGTGTTTTGGGCAGAGTTGACCAGCAAATTTATTACAATCAAATTGATAATGCTTTTGAGATAGCGGCATGGTATGGCGTAGCTTTGGCAAAAGGTCATGCTTTTGTTGATGGAAACAAGCGTACCGGATTGGCAGTAATGCTGACATTTTTGGAAATTCAAGGCATTGATATTCAATATAATACTGGTTTGGATGATTTGATGGTCGATATTGTGGAGAGTAAATTGCCACATGAAACGTTAGCCGAGAAAGTGGCAGAATTTCTTTATCATTTAATGATTTGAATATTCAAACGACCTTTGTGCAACCCAATTATGAAAACACACACCTCAAACCCCACTTGGCAGGCCTTCAAGCAACACAAACGCGGCTGGTTCGCGTTGCGGGTTTTAGCCGTTTTGTTCGCCGTCGCGCTGCTTGCGCCTTTATGGAGCAACGACAAGCCGTTGTGGATACGTTATCAGGGCGAATATTATTTTCCGCTGGTAAACGAATACAACGAAACCGTGTTCGGCGGCGATTTCGACACGCCTGCCGATTACCTCGACCCGCTGATACGCGGCAACATCACGTCAAACGGCAATTACGCCGTTTATCTGCCCAATCCCTACGATGCCGATACGCTCAATGATTTCGACACGCAGCCCGACCCTGCAAGTCCGTCCGAAAGGCACTTGCTCGGCACGGACGACCGCGGTCGTGATGTCTTGGCGCGTTTGGTTTACGGGTTCCGCGATTCCCTATTGTTTGCCCTTGCCCTGACTTTGGTAACGACCGTAATCGGCGTGATTACCGGCGCGGTGCAGGGTTATTTCGGCGGCAAGACCGACCTTTTGATGCAGCGTTTTATCGAAATCTGGGGCGGGATGCCGGAGCTTTATTTGCTGATTATCCTGTCTTCGTTTTTCAATCCCAGTTTGTTGATTTTGCTGGTGTTGCTGTCGTTGTTCGGCTGGATGGGATTGTCCGACTACGTCCGCGCCGAGTTTTTGAAAAACCGTCAGGCTGATTATGTTTTGGCGGCGCGTTCGATGGGCGTGGGCAACCGCGCGATTATGTGGCGGCACATCCTGCCCAACAGCCTGACGCCCGTATTGGCGTTTCTGCCTTTCCGTATCTCCGGCGCGGTGCTTGCGCTGACCAGCTTGGATTTCCTCGGTTTGGGCGTTCCCGCGTCGCAGGCGAGCTTGGGCGAACTCTTGGCGCAGGGCAAGGACAACTTGGACGCTTGGTGGATAGGCTTGTCCACCGTCGGTACGCTGACGGTTATGCTGCTTTTGCTGGTGATGATAGGCGAGGGCTTGCGTCAGGCGTTTGACGTGCGCGCTAGGGGATAGTATAAGCACGGAAATTCTGAGGGAGCGCCCATTGATGGGCAACCCGTGCCTTCAGGAGTTTCAGACGACCTCTATAATATTTTACTCACTTCATTTTTAAAGAATTCCAATGAATCAAACACACAACACAAATTTCTACGAAATGCTGGCCGCTGCCTGCCATAAAAACGGCAAAGGTACTGCGGTGTTCAACGACAAAGAAAAAACCACCTACCACGCGCTCAAGCAGGAAGTCGATGCCGTAGCCGCATATCTGCAAAATATGGGCGTCAAATTCGGCGACAAAGTGGCTTTGGCGGTATCCAATTCGCCGGAATTTATCAGCGCCTATTTTGCCGTCTCTGCCATCGGCGCGGTTGCCGTACCGATGAATACGTTTTTGAAAAACAACGAATACGCGTATATTTTGAACGACTGCAAAGCGCGGTTTATGTTTGCTTCGGCAGGTTTGCAGAAAGAATTGAAGGGGCTGAAGAAACAGACCCGCGTCGAGAAAATCATTTGGATAGGCGAAGCGAAAGCGGCGGACGAAGTCGATGTGCGTTTTGAAGAAGCGCGCCGTTTTTCGGGTACGCCCGATTTAAGCCGCCAGCCGAAAATCGATGATTTGGCGCATATTATTTACACTTCCGGCACAACAGGCCACCCCAAAGGCGCATTGATCAGCTATGGCAACCTGTTCTCCAACCTTGAAGGCATCGAGCGCATCTTTAAAATTACCAAACGCGACCGCTTCGTCGTGTTCCTGCCGATGTTCCACAGCTTTACGCTGACGGCCATGGTGTTGCTGCCGATTTATATGGCGTGTTCGATTATTTTGGTGAAATCCGTTTTCCCGTTCTCCAACGTTTTGAAACAGGTTTTATTCAAACGCGCGACCGTGTTTTTGGGCGTGCCTGCGATTTACACCGCCATGAGCAAGGCGAAAATCCCTTGGTATTTCAGATGGTTCAACCGCGTCCGTCTGTTTATCAGCGGCGGTGCGCCTTTGGCGGAACAAACCATCCTCGACTTTAAAGCGAAGTTCCCGCGTGCCAAGCTTTTGGAAGGCTACGGCTTGAGCGAATGCTCGCCCGTCGTCGCCGTCAACACGCCCGAAAGGCAAAAAGCCCGCAGCGTCGGCGTCGCCTTGCCCGGATTGGAAGTCAAGGCAGTCAACGACGAATTGGTCGAAGTGCCGACGGGCGAAGTGGGCGAACTCATCGTCAAAGGCGGTTCGGTCATGCAGGGCTACCTGAATATGCGCGATGCCACGGACGAAGCCATCGTCAACGGCTGGCTGAAAACAGGCGATTTTGTCACGATAGACGAAGACGGTTTTATCTTTATCGTCGACCGCAAAAAAGACCTGATTATTTCCAAAGGGCAAAACGTTTATCCGCGCGAAATCGAAGAGGCGATTTACAAACTCGACGCCGTCGAAGCCGCAGCCGTTATCGGCGTGAAAGACCAATACGCTGATGAAGAAATCATCGCCTTTATCCAACTCAAAGACGGCGAAACGTTGGACGAAGCCGACGTGCGCGCCCATTTGCGCAGACATTTGGCGAATTTCAAAATCCCCAAACAGATTTACTTTAAAGACGAACTGCCGAAAAACGCCACGGGCAAAGTGTTGAAACGGGTGTTGAAAGAGCAGTTTCAGAAATAATAAGCGTTCAGACGACCTCGGTTTGCGGGTTTGAATCAGAGGTCGTCTGAAAAGCAGAAAGCCGATGTTTGTTGGGTGCGTTTTTTGTTCATCATCAGATATTGGCTTATTGCTTCGTAAAGATTTCTGCCCATGCGGCAAGTATTGCTGATTTGATTCCACCCGTTTTCCGTTTTCAGACGACCTCGATACCATGACGAAACCCATCCTTGAAATTGAAAACCTAAACGCCTTTTTCCCCGGCAAGCAAGTCCTGCACGATGTCAGCCTGACCGTACAGACCGGCAGGAAACTGGCATTGGTCGGCGAGAGCGGCAGCGGTAAAACCGTGTTGGCGCAGGGCATTATGCGGCTGAATCCGCTGGTGTCGTTTGAAGGTCGTCTGAAGTTCGACGGCAACGATTTGCTGACCCAATCCGAACGCACCCTGCAAAAGCTGCGTGGGCGGGAAATCGGCATGGTGTTTCAAGAACCGATGACCGCGCTCAACCCCGTGATGCGCGTCGGCGCGCAGATTGCCGAAGTGTTGACCCTGCATCTGGGTTTGGATAAAAAACAGGCATGGGCGAGGGCGGTCGAACTCTTGGCGGAAACCGGCATCCGCGAGCCGGAGCAGAAAGCCTTTGCCTATCCCTTCCAGCTTTCCGGCGGGCAGCGGCAGCGGGCAATGATTGCGATGGCGGTTGCCGCCGAACCCAAGCTCCTGATTGCCGACGAACCGACCACCGCCTTGGATGTTGCCGTACAGGCACAAATTCTCGATTTGTTGGCGCGCTTGCAGCAGGCGCACAACATGACCATGCTCTACATCACCCACGACCTGAACCTTGTCCGCCGCTTTGCAGACGACGTCGCCGTGATGCGCGGCGGACGCATTGTCGAAACGGGCGCAGCGGCGGAAGTGTTCGCCCGTCCGCAACACGAATACACGCAAATGCTGTTGAACGCTGGTGCCGCGCGCAAGGTCGAACCTTTGGCGGGCAATCCTGCCACCGTCTTGCAGGCGGAGCAGCTTTCCGTCGCCGTCAAAGAAACGGCGGGCTGGTTCAAAAAACGCAGCAAAACCCTGCTGGAGCCGGTTTCCTTCGATTTGAAAGCGGGCGAAACGCTGGGCATCATCGGCGAAAGCGGCTGCGGTAAAACCACGCTGGCAAAAGCCGTGATGCACCTTATCGACGCGGAAGGTCGTCTGAAAATCAACGGCGAAGCCTGGACGCGCGAATCGAGGCGCGACATCCAAATGGTGTTCCAAGACCCCTTCGGCGCATTCAACCCGCGCATGAACGTCTTTAATATCGTTTCCGAAGCCCTGCGCGTCCACGAACCCGATTTGTCCCGCGCAGAAATGCGGCAGCGCGTGCAAGACGTATTGCGGCAGGTCGGGCTGCCCGAAGACGCGCTCGAACGCTATCCGCACGCCTTTTCCGGCGGACAACGCCAGCGGCTCGCCATCGCCCGCGCCATCATCGTCCGCCCGAAAATCCTCGTTTTGGACGAACCCACCAGCGCGCTCGACGTACAATGGCAGCAACAGATTCTGGAGCTGCTCGCCGATTTGCAAAAACAACACGGTCTCAGCCTCATCATCATCAGCCACGACCTCGCCGTCATCCGCGCCCTGTCGCACCGCGTAATGGTTTTGAAAGACGGCAAAATCGTCGAAGAGGGCGGCTGCGAAACCGTATTTGCCAACCCTTCCAGCGATTACACGCGCCATCTGATGAGCTTTAGGGCAGGCTGAACTGTCGGATAGGTCGTCTGAAAAACATTAGCCAATCCCGATGGCAACCTTACAAAAAAGCTATTACACTTTGGCGACACTTGAAATTTTCAGCCCCAAGCCCTATCCTGCACAACATCTGATTCAATTTGACACAAAAAGGAAAAACTCATGAGCAGCGAACTGATTATCCACACCACCGATGCAAATTTCGAACAAGACGTTTTGAAATCCGACGTACCCGTATTGCTCGACTTCTGGGCACCTTGGTGCGGCCCTTGCAAAATGATCGCTCCGATCTTGGACGACATCGCCGCCGAATTTGAAGGTCGTCTGAAAGTCGTCAAAATCAACATCGACGAAAACGAAGCCACCCCCGCAAAATTCGGCGTGCGCGGTATTCCGACGCTGATGGTGTTTAAAAACGGCGAAAACGTTGCCACCAAAGTCGGCGCTTTGGCAAAAGGTCAATTGACCGCATTTGTAAACGCTTCTTTGGCTTAAGTTTCAACAACGCAAAAGGTCGTCTGAAAATTTTCAGACGACCTTTTTGTATGTTTGGATTTTAGGGAAACGGGATGCTTTGCCTGTTCTCTTCTTTATCGTTCGAGGATTTCGGCAAACGGGCATTGCCCGATTAAATTCGCTTTAATCTGCGCCAAAAAGGTCGTCTGAAAACCTAGTATCAGGTTTTCAGACGACCTTTCGTGTGTTTACGCCTTGTTTGAACATTTATTCCTTGCGTTGTAAAACGGCGGCGAAGAATCCGTCGGTTTGGTGTTTTGCCGAATCGAGGCGCAGGTATTTGCCAGTGTCCAAATCGATTTTCAAACCGGCGAGCAGCTCGGCGCAGTCGAGGAGTTCGTATTCCGGGTGTTCTTTCAAAAAGCGTTCGACCTGCATTTCGTTTTCTTCGGGCAACACGCTGCAAGTGGCGTAAACCAGCCTGCCTTGCGGTTTGACCAGTTTGGCGGCGGCATCGAGGATGCTGTGTTGCTGTTCCAAAAGTTTGGCGACGGTTTTGGGCGATTGGCGGTATTTGAGGTCTGGGTTGCGGCGCAGTGTGCCTAAGCCGGAGCAGGGGGCATCGACCAAAACGCGGTCGGCTTTGCCGGTCAGGCGGGCGATGCGGCCGTCGTGTTCGCTGCTGATGCGTTCGGGGTGGATATTGGTCAGTCCGGCGCGGGTCATGCGGGGCTTGAGGTTGGCAAGGCGTTTTTCGGCGATGTCGAAGGCGTAGATTCTGCCTTTGTTTGCCATTTGCGCACCGACGGCGAGGGTTTTGCCGCCTGCGCCGGCGCAGAAATCGACGATGATTTCGCCGCGTTTAGCACCGACGAGCAGGGCGAGGAGCTGGCTGCCTTCGTCTTGGACTTCAAGCGTACCGTCTAAAAACAATTCGTGTTTGTTGAGGGCGATTTTGTTTTTCAGGCGGATGCCCCAAGGGGAATAGGGTGTGGCTTCTGCATCGGGGCTTTCGGCTTGAAGCAGCGGCAGTACTTTGTCGCGTCTGCCTTTGAGCGTGTTGACGCGGATGTCGAGCGGCGCGGCTTGGTTGATGCTGCGGCCGAAGGCGAGGATTTCTTCGTCGCTAAAATGTTTTTGCAGTTGTTCCACCAGCCATTGCGGCAATTCGGCGGCGGTATGGAGGTCGTCTGAAAATTCGGTTTTGCGCGCTTTGAGGCTGCTGAGGAACTCGGTTTCTTCTTCGTCGAGCAGGTCTTTGATTTGGCTGATGTTGGTGCTTCTGCCGAGGACGAGTGCGGCAAGCGCGGCTTTGCGCGGCTGGGCATGCGGACGGCGCAGGACGGCACTGATTTTTTGATAATGGCGCAGGGCGGCGAAGGCGGTTTCGGCGATTTCGTGGCGGTCTTGCCTGCCGAGCTTTTTGTGTTCGCGGAAGTAGGCGGACAGAACGGCATCGGCAGGCTGTTTGAAAGTCAGCATTTCGGCCAGGACTTTGGCGGTGTGGTCGAGTTGGATCGGGGTCATGGTGGGTTCGCAATCGGGGGAAAGGCTTGGATTATACTGGAAAGGTCGTCTGAAAACGTTGAATCGGGTTTCAGACGACCTTCATGATGCGTTCGATTTCATGCCAAAAGCCGTCGGGGCGCAATTCGAGTTTGGCGATTAAGCCGCTTTCGATTTGGCGGACGTCTCGGTCGGACAGGGTTTGCGCCTCGGCGACACGGGCGGGGGCAAGGTATGCCATGCGGTCGATGAGGTGGTAGCGTGCGCCCTCTGTGGTCGGATATGCCGACCAGTCTCGGATAAAGACGCCGCGCCAGCAGTATGGGTTCAGCGGGGCTTCGGCGGAATCTGCGCCGACTGGGAAAAAGCCGATACCGCGTATGATTGAGGCGGGTTGCGGCGCGTCGGGGAGACGGTTTTGCCGCAGGGTTTCGCTGCCTTCGGGGGATTGAAGCAGGGTGAGTTGGCGGGGCAGTTTGGCGGCTTTGGCGGCGAGGGTGTCTTTGGGATTGAGTCCGCACAGGTCTGCGGATTTGCCGCTGCCGCTGCCGTAATATTTGCAGGTCAGTTCGATATGATAGGGTTTGCCGTTGATGGAGGCGATGAAATCGGCGGCGCCTTGCGTGAGGTCGTCTGAAAACACGGGCAGGTTATAGGCGTGCAATTCGGTATGCGGCGCGTGGGCGAACCAAAATGCGAGCAGGCGTTCGGCGTAGATGCCGAGTCGGTTGCCGAAGGGGGCGTGTTCGGCGAGATAGTCGTCTAAGGGTGAGGGATTGCCGTCCAAATCCAAAAGATAGCGGAAGCCGTATTCGCCCAATAGCGCGCGGACACTCAATTCGCAGCCGCTTTGCCAAAGCGGCGGAGCGGTCAGCAGGGTGGCGAGGGCGCGGACGGACGGGTTGGTGAGTTTCCACCATAGGGCATCTAGGGCGTAGTTCATGGGGCGGTGCGGATGTCGGGAAGGTGATGGATTTTATAATATTGAGCATGAAGTTGAAACCTGTAAGCCGCTGTACCGTCTAGGCAGCAATTGTTTTTCCCCTTCAAGATATAGTGGATTAACTTTAAACCAGTACGGCGTTGCCTCGCCTTAGCTCAAAGA
>CAJZEA010000020.1:0-13810 GCA_915066515.1 uncultured Neisseria sp.
AAAAGCAGGAGAAAATCGTTCATCCGTTTTTGGGCGAAGAAGTGGAAATCGGGCTACTGCCGTATATTCAAGCGATGCTGTTGGCGCGGCACTTGCGCGGGGATTTGGCGGAATATCCGCCGTTTTTAATGAGATAGGCTTGCAGGTCGTCTGAAAACGGGTTGGATGTTTTCAGACGACCTCTAAAGCAGCCTGCACATGGGAATATAAAATGCTGATGCTGATTACTTACGATATTTCGCTGGAAGACGCGGAAGGACCGGCAAGGCTGCGGCGCGTGGCGAAATTGTGTCTGGACTACGGCGTGCGCGTGCAGTATTCGGTATTCGAATGCGACATCGCACCCGACCAGTGGGTTGTTTTAAAAGACAAACTCTTGAAAACCTACAACCCCGAAACCGACAGCCTGCGCTTTTACCATCTGGGCAGCAAATGGCGGCGCAAAGTGGAACACCACGGCGCGAAACCGGCGGTGGATGTGTTTAAGGATACGTTGATTGTGTGAATCGCCAACCTGCAGTTCTCATGAAAATGCGGCAGGATTAGCGAATGGGGATTGTTCTTTAACAATCAGGATATTGCAAATGTGGGTATAACAGAAAAGGCTGTGTTATACTCGCATTCGCGCTTTTCTTAGGAGCTTAGCGAAATCAGGGCTGCGAAACCTGATGGAGCAAGGCTTTTGAGAGAGGCTCCAGCCGCCTTCGGGCGGCTGTGTGTTGAAACGTCCAATTGCGGCAAGCCGGTTGGCAAACCGAACCCAGCCGCCTTCGGGCGGCTGTGTGTTGAAACGCGTCCACCGAATCCAGACGCGACAAAGGTTCGCGCCCAGCCGCCTTCGGGCGGCTGTGTGTTGAAACGTCGTCTTCTTCCCAGTCGGAGCCCAAACATTCGCCAGCCGCCTTCGGGCGGCTGTGTGTTGAAACAATTTCGAAGCGTGTCCATGTGCTTGTTTTATCGCCAGCCGCCTTCGGGCGGCTGTGTGTTGAAACCAGTATATCCACGAAGAACAGAAAGCCATTAACCCAGCCGCCTTCGGGCGGCTGTGTGTTGAAACATATTTGCCGCCTTTTGCCGCGTAGGTATCATTCAGGCCAGCCGCCTTCGGGCGGCTGTGTGTTGAAACCACCCCTAAAACTGAAACGGGAAAACCCGAAAACCCAGCCGCCTTCGGGCGGCTGTGTGTTGAAACAGCAAGCGGGTATTTATTGTCGCCGTCCGTGTACCCCAGCCGCCTTCGGGCGGCTGTGTGTTGAAACATTTTGTTTTCCCTTTTAGGTTGTTCAGTCAAAAATCCAGCCGCCTTCGGGCGGCTGTGTGTTGAAACGTCCCTTTGATTTCCATCCATCGCGCCGTGATTGCCCCCAGCCGCCTTCGGGCGGCTGTGTGTTGAAACCGTCAACGGCTTACCGGAGGGCGAGGAAGTTTCCCAGCCGCCTTCGGGCGGCTGTGTGTTGAAACGATGAATGGATTATGCGCTATTGAATAACTTTATCCAGCCGCCTTCGGGCGGCTGTGTGTTGAAACCATGCAGATATGCGCGTCAGGACAGTTCAGTTTCCAGCCGCCTTCGGGCGGCTGTGTGTTGAAACATTGGCGGCATTTCTAATCTTTGAAATACGGTCCCAGCCGCCTTCGGGCGGCTGTGTGTTGAAACTCATCCTCTTTCGGCTTGTCGTCGGGTTTTGGGTCGCCAGCCGCCTTCGGGCGGCTGTGTGTTGAAACACTAAGTCAAATGACTTAGCAAGCAAACCCAAAACCAGCCGCCTTCGGGCGGCTGTGTGTTGAAACACTTGGCTAATGAAAGGGGTTCGTTAAGTTTGGTCCAGCCGCCTTCGGGCGGCTGTGTGTTGAAACAGGGATAAAGACAACGAATCCCAATGCATCAAAACCCAGCCGCCTTCGGGCGGCTGTGTGTTGAAACGATATTTAGAGGTAAAACCTGATGTCAAAATGGACCAGCCGCCTTCGGGCGGCTGTGTGTTGAAACGATATTGCTGATGCCATTGCCGACGGTGGGCGGATTCCAGCCGCCTTCGGGCGGCTGTGTATTGAAACATTTATGAATGAACATTTATGAAAGGATTATCAACCAGCCGCCTTCAGGCAGCTATATATCAGTACAACTCAGAGATTTCTTACAACAAAGGTCGTCTGAAAACCTTATCAATCGGTTTTCAGACGACCTTTTTCAGCCATCAACATAAGCCCGATACTTTGGAATAGGCTATGGGCATCAGACAGATAGGTCAGCCGATTCGGGCATCAGAATTTCACACCTTTATGCAAGGCTACGATGCCTGCGCTCATATTATGGTAATCAACGCTGTCGAAACCGGCATCCAGCATCATTTGTTTCAATGTTTCCTGGTCGGGGTGCATGCGGATGGATTCTGCCAGATATTGATAGCTGTCTGCGTCTTTGGCAATAAGTTTGCCCATGACCGGCAGCAGTTTGAAGGAATACAAATCGTATGCACCTTCCAGTGGCTTGTAGACTTTGGAAAATTCCAATACCAAGAGCGTTCCGCCCGGTTTGAGCACACGGTACATTTCTTTGAGCGCGGCATCTTTGTGGGTCATGTTGCGCAAACCGAAAGCAACGGAAACCAGATTGAAATAGTTGTCAGGAAACGGCAATTTTTCGGCATCGGCAAGCGATACTGGCAGAATCAAACCTTCATTCAGCAGTCTGTCTCTGCCCACTGTCAGCATGGATGAGTTGATGTCGGTCAGCCACACTTCGCCCTCTTTGCCCACACGCTTGGCCCAGCCGCGCGACAGGTCGCCGGTACCGCCGGCGATATCCAGCACTTTATCGCCCTTTTTCAGACGGGCGGTATTGATGGTGAAATGTTTCCAAACGCGGTGCAGGCCGGCAGACATGACATCGTTCATGATGTCGTAGTTTTTGGCTACGGAATGGAACACTTCGGCCACTTTACCTGCCTTTTCTTCTTCGTTTACGGTAGTGAAACCGAAATGGGTTTTGTGGTCGCTCATAGAGGTGCTTTCCTAAAATAATCTGAAATCAATATGGTTCAAACGGTATTTCGATTTTCAGACGACCTTGCTCTAGGGGTCGTCTGAAAGTTTAATCATTGAGAGGCAAACCTGTCTTTCAATTTGTCCATGGCTACGCCGAATGCTGAAATTTCATCTCAGAAGGTGATGGCATTTTTATCGTCATTCACGATATGCTTTTTGCGGACCGGCTTAGCGTAGTCTATCAAATGGATGACTAAATAATCTTTTTTATTCAGGTAACAACGCAACTCGCCCATGCAGTGGCATTGTACCCTCAAGACCGTATCTTTCCAGCCGATTCTGTTTGACATCCGACAGGCTGATATATTTTTTCAAGCGAGGAACAGAGCCTGCTTTGCCGACATCCTGCTGTCCGTCACAATGCCGCTTCAAAAAGAACAAACACGCTCAGTAATCAATGATGCCCGCCACAACCACCGCTGCCGCAGGAATGTTTTTTACCGGCAACAAGGTCGGCGGCACTCGGTATTCTGGAAGCTCCGGCTTCTTTCATTCTGCGGAGATAATCCTGCCAAAGCGCATCATAATCGTAAGCCAATTTGTAAAGATAAGCCCAGTCATACAAACCGCTATTATGACCGTCTGAAAAAGTAATTTTGAGCGCATACTGACCGACAGGGTCCAAATCAGAAATTGTGACTTCCGCTTTACCTGTCTGCAAAACATCTTGTCCCGCACCATGTCCGCGCACTTCGGCGCTTGGAGAGTAAACGCGGAGAAATTCGGCAGGAAGAGTTTTGCGTTCACCGCCATAAACCAAAACCAAAGCCGATCGGTCATGTTGCAAACGGATTTCTTCAGGAATGTTGTTATCAACTTGGTTCATGTCATACCCCCATTTTCTTTCGCAGCACCGCTACCCGGATTGAAAAAACGCCGCCTAAAAACGCAAACAGCAAGATTAAAATGAGCGCAAAACGGGTCAGCTCAATCCGCATCGACATATCCAAGCCCAAATCAAACACTGCCAAAACCACATATATCAGGAAAGAAAGCATCATCAGTCCGATACAGATAAAGGCATAACGCGTATGGGCGGCAATTTTCGGATGGCGGATCATTGTTTGAGAAACAAGAAATAAAATTTCCGCTATTCTAACAGTTTTACGGTTCACCCAAACAATAAAGTATCTTGCCCCACCCTGCTTTGTCTTGTTGCATATAAAGAAGGTCGTCTGAAAACCTGTTTGGGTTTCAGACGACCTTGATTGCCTATTGCCAGATATAAAGTAAGACCGCCTTATCGTTTTCTTCTTTCGGCGTTAACCGAACATCATCGCCTTTGTCTCCGGTAACCCGTACCACCATACCGCCGATCTGACGCTCCATGACTTCGAGTTTCGCTTTGCCGCGTTGGCGGTAAACATACTCTTCGCATTCCCGCTGACACCAAAAATCCTTCCAATGAATGAAATATTTCTTACCCGACTCAACCGCCAATTTTTCTCCGCCTTTAACGATAAAGTAAGGATAATCAGGCTTTTTCGTTCGGAAAGTCCATTCGGCTCTTTCAGATTTGCCATTGCGCTCATACTCGAATACGGCACGATACGCGGTATCGTATTCCAAAGGCAACAGAGGAAATAAGGCAAATTGACGATCGGAAAACGTTTGATTCGGATCGTTGCTTGCCGTCAACACCTTGACCTTCTCTATCTCGGATTTGCCCTGATAAAGCTTGAACGACCGCATTTTGATTTTTCCGGCAGATTCCGCAAAAGCGATACTGACCGGGTTGCCGGTAAATTCGTAACCCGGCATGGGATCGGGGCGTTCGCCGTGAAAATCCGGCATGGCAAAATCACCTTGCGGATAAACGATATATAAGAATTCGCGTTGCGCTTTGACTTCGTCCGCATAAACAATGGCATTGTTGTTGCAGGCATTTTGATAGTAACGCCGCCCCGGTTCAGGATAAACCCTGCCTAAACCGCAATAAAAATTAAACTGATGATTTCCCTGATTGATGGCGACCGATATCCGCCCATCACGATGCTCAAATGCCGCACCGGCTTCATCAATGCCTTGTTCCAACAGAGAGAAGCGGTGATAAATAGCGGTCATCAAACCGTCAATCTGCTGCTGAACCGGCAAATTGGTATCCATATCTTCAGGATACGGATAAAAACCGGTGGTGATATTTTCATGTACGCCATCATAAAGATAACCTACCTTGCGGGCGCGTTCATTCGGGCGGTAACCGGTAAAAAACGGATTGCTGCGATGACGTTCGTCATGACCGTCTTCAGGGTTCTGCAACAAATAACGCGCATGATTGCGGGCGGATTTCTCTAAAACCGACGAATGCGCCAAAGTCGGCAGCCCCGCGCCTGCACGCAAAAAATTCAGGTAAGCCAATCCGCCGAATGAAGACACGGAAGACCTGTCATGCGGCGACTCAGCATGAATCAGCTCGTCCTGAGAAATTCTATGGTTTTGCTGATAATAAAAAAAACCGAAAGCCGCAGCCAACAGCGCAAGCCAGAAAATGAGATTTTTCATATTGTTATAAATAGATAGTGGATTAAATTTAAATCAGGACAAGGCGACGAAGCCGCAAACAGTACAGATAGTACGGAACCGATTCACTTGGTGCTTCAGCACCTTAGAGAATCGTTCTCTTTGAGCTAAGGCGAGGCAACGCCGTACTGGTTTAAAGTTAATCCACTATAAGTAAGAAGACGGCTAAAGATATGCCCATTTCATTGTCAATCCCGAATCATACAGGATAAAGGTCGTCTGAAAAACCAAAACCCCGACTACAAACCATGTAATCGGGGTCGACATTAAAAAAAGACTTAGTATTGGTATTGATTCTGCTCAGGATATTGGTTCTGCGCCGGGTAGGGATATTGATTCTGTCCGGACATTTGAGGCTGTACTTGTTGGCGGTTGTCGATTCTGCTGCCGGTACGTTCCAATGCCTGACCTGCCTTACCGATACCGTGACCAATACCGCTGACAGAACGCCCGATAATGCGTGAACCGTCTTCCCGAACGCCGTTCCAAGTATTGTGACAGCCTGCCAAAGTCAATAAAACCAGTGCAACAGATAATGCTTTCATGATGTGCTCCTATCGTTAGTATAGCCAATCCGCAGCTTTAAAAACTGCGGGTATGTTCCCATTGACAGTAATCAATCTCAGAGAGTTTATCGATTTTCCTGATTTTACGAGCGCATAACAAAAACACTTGGTAAGAGCCATAAATATTTTCAGACGACCTTTTGTACATCTGTCCTTAAGATGTCTGAATATGCTCTTGAAGAATCAAACCTCCAAGTTTTTACGCCACAACACCAACAGTTTGCCGATATGCTGAACCAGTTGCGCATCAACGGCTTCGCACAGCGCATTGCAAATTTCAACGCGCTCGGCGCGGTCGTCGCCGAATACACGGACTTTGATTAATTCATGCGCCGTCAGGGCGGCATCGGTTTCTTTGATAACGGACTCGGTCAAACCTTGCTGTCCCACCATTACAACAGGATGAAGGTGATGGGCGCGGGCTTTCAATTCCAAAATTTCTTTAGTGCTTAATTTATTGTCAGTCATGTTCTAGTGCTTGAAAAGAAAGAATAATGCGGCATTGTACGCGATTTGGCGCAATCTCGGGGGAAAATAACGTACAATACGGCGTTTCTCTAAATCATTAAATAAATTATGGCAGTACGTTCAAAATCATCAAAAGCCTGGCTTCACGAACACGTCAACGATCATTACGTCCACATGGCGCAAAAAGACGGCTATCGCGCCCGTGCCGCATATAAACTGCTGGAAATCAACGAAAAAGACAAATTAATCAAACCCGGCACGGTTTTGGCGGATTTAGGCAGCGCGCCGGGCAGCTGGTCGCAAGTAGCGGCAAAACTGGTCGGCAATTCAGGGCGCGTATTCGCATTGGATATCCTGCCTATGGATGAAATAGAAGGCGTTTCCTTTATTCAGGGCGATTTCAGGGAAGACGAAGTATTGGTGCAATTTGAAACCCTGCTGGACGCCCGCCCGCTAGACCTTGTAATTTGCGATATGGCACCCAATATGTCGGGTAACGCCGTAACCGACCAAGCCCGCAGCTTTTACTTGTGCGAACTGGCTTTGGACTTTGCCGTCAATCATTTGAAAACGGGCGGCAGCTTTTTGGTGAAGGTATTTCAGGGAGCGGGCTATCAGGAATATATGGCAGCCATGCGCGAAATCTTCGGAACGGTGCAGACGCGCAAGCCCGAAGCATCACGCAATCGTTCCAGTGAGATTTATTTATTAGGAAAAAATAAACGCTGACAATACAGGCAGCGTGTTTTAAAATCTTCCTTTCGTTTATCTTAATATCATGGAGTCTGGCTAAGTGGGGAATACCTTTAAGTCCATCCTGTTATGGGTCGCTTTGTGCGTCGGTCTGATGGCTGCGTTCAACGCACTGACCAGCAAGCAGGAAAACAAGCAGCAAATCGAATACTCTCAATTTATCCAACAGGTAAACAACGGTGAAGTGAGCAACGTCAAAATCGAAGGCTCCGCCATCATCGGCTATCTGATCAAAGGCGAACGTACCGATAAATCCACTTTCTTCACCAATGCGCCTTTAGACGATAATTTGGTCAAAACGCTTTTGGACAATAAAGTCCGCGTCAACGTTATCCCTGAAGAAAAACCGAGTATCTTTACCAGCCTGGTTTTCAGCCTGCTGCCGGTATTGCTGCTGATTGGCGCATGGTTCTACTTCATGCGCATGCAGAACGGCGGCGGTGGCAAGGGCGGCGCATTCTCTTTCGGTAAAAGCCGCGCCCGCCTGATGGACAAAGAAACCAATAAAGTTACCTTTGCCGATGTTGCCGGTTGTGATGAAGTAAAAGAAGAAGTACAAGAAATCGTTGATTATCTGAAATCCCCCAACCGCTATCAAAGCTTGGGCGGCCGCGTTCCGCACGGCATTTTGCTGGCAGGCAGCCCGGGTACCGGTAAAACTTTGCTGGCAAAAGCCATCGCAGGCGAAGCCGGTGTGCCGTTCTTCAGCATTTCAGGCTCCGACTTTGTTGAAATGTTCGTCGGCGTCGGTGCAAGCCGCGTGCGCGATATGTTTGAACAAGCGAAGAAAAACGCCCCTTGTATCATTTTCATTGACGAAATCGACGCTGTCGGCCGTCAACGCGGTGCCGGCTTGGGCGGCAGCAACGACGAACGTGAACAAACCTTGAACCAACTTTTGGTCGAGATGGACGGTTTTGAAAGCAATCATACCGTTATCGTCATCGCCGCAACCAACCGTCCCGACGTACTGGATCCGGCATTGCAACGCCCAGGCCGCTTCGACCGTCAGGTTGTTGTTCCGCTGCCCGATATCCGCGGTCGCGAGCAAATCCTGAAAGTCCACGCGAAAAAAGTACCTTTGGACGAATCCGTAGATTTGACATCATTGGCACGCGGCACACCCGGCTTCTCCGGTGCGGATTTGGCCAACTTGGTCAATGAAGCCGCCCTGTTTGCAGGCCGCCGCAACAAAATCAAAGTTGACCAAAGCGATTTTGAAGATGCCAAAGACAAAATCTATATGGGTCCCGAACGCCGCAGCATGGTAATGCACGAGGACGAAAAACGTGCGACCGCCTACCATGAAGCAGGTCATGCGATTGTTGCCGAAAGCCTGCCGTTTACCGACCCGGTTCACAAAGTGACCATCATGCCGCGCGGCCGTGCGCTCGGTTTGACTTGGCAACTTCCCGAACGCGACCGTATCAGCATGTATAAAGACCAAATGCTGAGTCAGCTTTCCATCTTGTTTGGCGGACGCATTGCCGAAGACATCTTCGTCGGCCGTATTTCCACCGGCGCATCCAACGATTTTGAACGTGCCACCCAAATGGCGCGCGAGATGGTCACCCGTTACGGCATGAGCGATAAAATGGGCGTAATGGTTTATACGGAAAATGAAGACGAAGTATTCTTGGGACGTAGCATTACCCGTTCCCAAAACATTTCCGAAAAAACCCAACAAGAAATCGACGCAGAAATTCGCCGCATCTTGGATGAGCAGTATCAAGTAGCTTACAAAATCCTTGATGAAAACCGCGATAAGATGGAAATTATGTGCAAAGCCTTGATGGATTGGGAAACCATAGACCGCGATCAAGTGCTGGAAATTATGGCAGGCAAGCAACCCAGCCCGCCTAAAGACTACAGTCACAATCTGCGCCAGGACAATCCGGAACAATCTGAAACCGAAGCGGCAACACAAGCTCCGGAAGCAGTCAGTCAGCATGAACCTGCTTCCACAGAAACCGCTCAAGAGCCAACTGATAAAGCCCAAGAGTTATCTGACAAACCGGAAGACCAAGCTTGATCGCACAAAAGAAAACGGCAGCCTACAAGCTGCCGTTTTTTTGTTTGCCTCACCCTATTTCTACGGCTGATATCAACAATTAAATCCAACGGAATGCAACCGAAAATCGCAAGCCTGCCATACAACCAAGCCAAAGCCCGTTTTCACCCCCAAGCTCCCCACCGCTTTCAGACGACCTCTGCTATGATTACGCCTTCTATCTGTACTTCCCTCCTTTTATCATGCCCGCTAACGCCTCCATTCCAGCCTTCGATCCCCTAAGCATCTCCATAGCAGGTACCAATCTGATTGAAGCCTCTGCCGGCACGGGCAAAACCTACGGCATTGCGGCTTTGTTCACACGTTTGGTCGTGCTTGAACAGATGCCGGTCGAAAGCATTTTGACCGTTACTTTTACCAAGGCGGCGACAGCGGAATTGAAAACCCGTTTGCGCGCACGTTTGGACGAAGTATTGCATGCTTTGGAGAGCGTGGAGGATACGGACAATCTTTCAGACGATCTTGAAGCATATTGCCGAGACAATCATCCGGGCGATGTGTTTCTGACCGGTTTGCTCAAACAGGCGCTGACTCAAGAAAGTCGGGCGCGGCTGATTGTCCGCCTCAAGGCTGCCATCGGGCAATTCGACAACGCCGCGATTTATACCATTCACGGCTTCTGCCAACGCATTTTGCGCGATTATGCGTTTTTGTGCCGCGCGCCTATGGATGTCGAGTTGACCGAAGACAACCGCGACCGCCTGCTAATTCCCGCTCAAGATTTTTGGCGCGACCGCATCGTCGATCATCCCGTTTTAGCGAAGTTGGTATTCCAACGCCGCCAAACGCCGCAAACCATGCTGGCGGCAATACAAAAGTTCGTCAGCCGTCCGTATTTGGTTTTCAGACGACCCGAAGCAGACTTAATCGCCGCGCAGGAAAACTTTCGGAAAACATGGGAAAAAGTGCGTTCCAAACTGGACGCTTTGGAAGAAACATTCTGGCGCATCCGTCCGATATTAGATGGCAACTCATATCGTGAGAAAACATTCAAAACCGTCTTTCTCGAACTCCACTCCGCCGCCCAATCCGATGCCCTTCCTTCTTTTAGCAAAACGACGGCAGAAAAGCTGCCCATGTTTGCCGTAGAAGCTTTAGCGTCCAAGGTCAAAAAAGGCAACACTCCCGATGCTGCCGCCTTTGCTGATTTGCAGATATTGGCGAATCTCGGCGCAGATTCGGCTACCATCGCGCAAGCTGAAGAAGAGACGCTTATCCTGCTCCACCTCGACCTGCTCGACCATCTTAATGCCAGTCTGAGCGAGCAGAAAAAATCCAAGCGCGAACGCGGTTTCGACGATTTGCTGCTTGATGTTTATGACGCATTGACCGACAACCCGCAGGCCGATTCACTGGCTCAGGCGGTGGCGCAAAACTGGCGCATCGCCTTGATTGACGAATTTCAAGACACCGACCCGTTGCAATACGAGATTTTCCGAAAAATCTTCATCAGCCAAAACAAGCCTTTATTCTTAGTCGGCGACCCGAAACAAGCCATTTACAGCTTTCGCGGCGCCGACATTTACGCCTATCTGCAAGCCGCAGCCGACGCGCAACACAGCTACACGCTGGCGACCAATTACCGCAGTCATGCCAAGCTGATTAACAGCATAGGCGCATTGTTCCGCTGCAAAAACCGTCCTTTCGTCTTGGACGGCATAGACTATACCGAAGTCGGCGCCGCACGTTCCGAAAGCCGGCTTTCGCCGCCCCGCACCGCCATACAGATACGCTGGCTCAACGGCAAAGACGACGAAGTGCTCAACAAAGACATCTTGCGCCGCCGTGCCTCCGAATATTGTGCCGACGAAATCGCCCACACGCTCAACGAAGCTGCCGAAGGTCGTCTGAAATTCAAAGACAGACCGGTCGTTTCAGGCGACATTGCCGTCTTGGTCAGGACGTTTAACGAAGGCGTAATGGTGGCAAAAGCACTGAAAACGCGCGGCATACAAAGCGTTTTGCTGTCGCGGGAGTCGGTTTTCACCACGCCGGAAGCCCTCGCCCTTGCCGCGCTGTTGGATTATTGGCTCAATCCCAGACAAATCGGCTCGCTGCGCTTTGTCTTATCCGGCACATTGTTCGGCTACGACGCGCAAGCCCTGTATCAACTCAACCGCAACGAAGCCGAATTATTAAACTGGATAAACACTGCCGCCGAATCTGTCGCCATTTGGCGGAAAAGCGGGATTTATGCCGCGCTGCAACACTTCTCCTCGTTGCACGGCATCGAAACCGGACTGCTTGCACGAGGTGACGAGCGCGGCCTCACTAATTTCCATCAGCTTTTAGAGTGCCTCTCCGAAGAAGAAGGACAAAGCCTCAGTCCCGCTGCCCTACATCAATGGCTCAACGACCAAATCAGTCTGGCGCAAGACCGATCTGTCGGCGAATCAGGGCTGTTACGGCTTGAAAGCGACGAAGCACTGGTCAAAATTGTCACCATGCATGCCTCCAAAGGTTTGCAATATCCTTTGGTCTATTGCCCTTTCGTTTGGGACGCGAAAGACATGAAGCCCGCCGATTGGCAAATCCTCCACACCGCCGACCACACTACGGAACTGCTTGCCAAATCGCAACTCAACGATGAAGACCGCATCCACCTTGCCGACGAAGAAATGGCAGAACGCCTGCGCCTGCTGTACGTCGCGCTGACCCGTGCCGAAGAGCAGCTTGTCCTTTATGCCGCCCATTGCGGCGATACCGCCGATTCCCCTTTTGCCTACTTGCTTGAAGGCAGCGCCGACAGCAATCGGGCGGATACCCGCCGGGCCTATGAACAGGAACGCAAAGCAAACAAAGCCCTAGGCGAGCTGCAAATGCTGAAAAACAACTGGCTGCGTTTCCTCAACAATCCCCCCGAACATACCGACTTCAGCTTTTCCGAAGACGCGCCGCAACCCGCTGCCGCGCAAAACCGCCATCTTTCAGACGACCTCTATCAAGCCGCCGTTATCCCCGCCCGCGGATTTCAGTTCATCCGGCATACCAGCTTTACCAGCCTCAGCCGCCAAGTCAAAACCCGAGACGACGAACGCGAAGAATTACAACCCGCACTCGACCCCGCAGAAACCGCCGCCGAAACAGAAAGGTCGTCTGAAAACACCCTCCCCGTTTCAGACGACCTCCCAAACACCGACATCCACCATTTCCCGCGCGGCGCCAACGCCGGCGTCTGTCTGCATGAAATGTTGGAAAAATTCGACTTTGCCCAAAGCGCCGAAAGCCAAAGCAGCCTGATAGCCGAAACCTTGACCCGCTACGGCTTCGACCTACTCTGGACAGATGCCGTCAAACAAATGCTCGACACCTGCCGCAAAACGCGCCTTGTTGCACAAAGCCTGTCTGAAATCCCACCCGAACGCCGCCTTCCTGAAATGGGGTTCATCCTCTACACCGAAGACTTCAAACTCCATGACCTGCGCCGCTGGTTTGCCCGCGAAAACAGTTCCCTGCCGCCGGAATGTATCGAAGCCGCAGACAGATTGGATTTTCAAGACGTACAAGGTTTTCTCAACGGCTTCATCGACATGGTCTGCCAAGATTCAGACGACCTTGTGTGCATCATCGATTACAAATCCAACCATCTGGGCGACAACGCCGAAGCCTATACGCAACAAGCCATGAACGAAGCCGTAGCAGAGCACCACTACTACCTGCAAGCGCTCATCTACGCCATCGCCGTAGCCCGCTATTTCAAACTGCGCGGCAAGCCGTTACCCAAAATCGCCATCCGATACCTCTTCCTGCGCGGATTGGACGGCACGGACAACGGCATCTGGCAATGGGACTTGGATACCGAATCCTTAGCACAATGGCTGTAAATGGAATGAAAAAGGTCGTCTGAAAATACACACATAAGTGTTTTCAGACGACCTTTGCTTGGTGTTCATGTAATAAAACAGTACCTGTTTACTGTCTGTGGTTTTCTTGCCTTACCCTGTTCTACGTTTCAGCCACAAACAAAAAGGTCGTCTGAAATGGTTTCAGACGACCTGAGAAACTCAAATTATTTGCCTGCTGCTTTTTGCAAAAGAGCGTACAACTCGTCTTTCAGTTTCAATTTAGCTTTTTTCAGCTCTTCGATTTCTTCAGCACCGCTGGTAACAGGGTTGTTTACCAAACCGGTAATTTTGTCATCCAGCTCGTTATGCTCGTCAAACAAACGTGCGAAGTGAGCATCTTCTTGTTTTAATTTTGAAATTAAATCGCGATATTCTGGAAACATTTTGTTTTCCTCTTTCGTTGATATGGATAAAAACGGCGCAATGCCAAGAAACTGATGGAAATCTCTATAGTTTCATTATAACAAAGCTATCGCTTTTATTCAGCCTTTTTTATCAGGCTGAGTCTGAGCGATATCAAACCCATTCGTTCGTAGAAC